>NZ_JBDJKU010000007.1:0-105557 GCF_039673015.1 Stenotrophomonas sp. TWI1409 | reverse complement strand
GGGGGGTTTTTTCTGGTTGGGGGGCGGGGGGGCCGCCCGATCAATAACCCCCCACCCCCCCGGGGGGGGCCGGCCCCCGGCCCGCCACTACCGGAGCAGGTCGCGCAGGCCCTCACGGTAGCTGGGGAAGCGCGGCTCCCAGCCCAGCGCCTCGCGCGTACCGGTGCTGTCGATGCGCTTGTTGCTCTCGTAGAAGCGCCGCAGCGTCGGGCTGAGTGCAGGGTCGTCCCATGCCACTGCAGGTGGCATCGCAAAGCCGCCCAGCTGCGCGGCGAAGGCCAGTACCTCCTGCGATGGTGCCGGCTCGTCATCGGCTGGCAGATACAGCCCATCCACGCACGGCCGCTGCATCGATGCGATAACGACCGTTGCCAGGTCATCCACGTGCAGGCGGTTGAACACCAACCCTGGACGCACTACGTGGCGCGCACGTCCCTGTGCCAGCTGCAGCAGCGCATTGCGTCCCGGCCCGTACAGGCCGGGCAGGCGGAATACCGCCGAGGCGATACCGCGCTGCTCCGCCAGCGCACGCCACTGGTCCTCGGCGCGTCTGCGTTGCATGCCGGTCGTTTCAGTGGCATCGGCCACGCTGGTTTCGTTGATACAGCCGCCGGCCCGATCGGCATAGACCGACGTGGATGACAGATAGCCCACCCAGTGAAGTGCTGGACTTTCCTGCAGTGCCGGCAGCAGCAGACGCAGTGCCGGGTCACCCTCGGCATCGGGCGGCACGCTGCACAGCACGGCCTCGGCCTGCGCGATCTCATCGAGCAGGGCGGGGGAAGGTGGCGTGTCAGCTCGCAGCTGATGGCGCGGCAGGCCATCGTGCGGTGCCGACGCCGGGTCGCGCACCGTGCCGGCCACGTGTACGCCCAACGCCCGCAGATACGTGGCCAGCACGCACCCGCTCCAGCCCATGCCGAGGATCAGCACCCGCGCCGGCAGCGCGTTGGTCTGCAACGCGGCGCTCACGCGCTGCGCAGCGCCTGGTAGGCCTGCAGGCTGCTGTAGGCGACCTGCAGCAGCAGGGCTTCCTGGTCGGCCTTGCGCGCGCGCGCCAGCATGTCGCCGACGATCTGTTCTGCCTCCACCTGCTGGCCGGCTTCCAGATCGCGCAGCATCGAAGCCTTCAACGCAGAGCCGGCCTGGGTCAGGGTGCCGCGTGCGGTGTCCTGCGCAGCATCGGGAATCGGCTCACCGGCAGCTTCGGCCACGGCCAGGCATTCGTCGTACAGGCCACGCACGATCGCCTCGCCATCATCGGTGGCGACGATGCTGCCGATATCCGCGCGCAGCAGGCAGGTCGAGGCGGCCAGCGCGGTCAGGAAGGTGTACTTGATCCACTGTTCCTGGCCAATGTGCTCGCTGGCCAGATGATCGAGGTTGGCCTGCACGCAGGCGGCGGCGAAGGCACGCACGCGTTCGGAGATGGCACCGCCGTCGCGCTTGCCGAAGGTGAGCTTGGCCGGCTTGCCCAAGTGCAGCACGGCGCCGTCGGGGGCCTTGGTGGCGCTGATGAAGCATAGGCCACCGAGCACAGCGTCGCGGCCGAAGCGCAGGTCCAGCGCGTTGTAGTGATGCAGGCCGTTGAGGATCGGCAGCACGGTGGTGTTTGCGCCCACGGCCGGAGCGATGGCATCGATTGAGCTGTCCAGGTCGTAGGCCTTGCAGCTGAGGATGACCAGGTCGAACGGCTTCTGTGCGGCCAATGCGGGTAGCGCATCGGCGGTGACGTGCTGCACCGGGAAGCTGGCATCGCCGAGTGGGCTGCGGATGACCAGGCCGTCGCGGTCCAGCTGGGCGGCGCGTGCGGGGCGCACGAGGAAGGTCACATCTACGCCGGCCTGAGCCAGGCGACCGCCGAAGTAACCGCCGGTACCGCCGGCGCCGAGGATCAGGATGCGCATTGCACGTTCACCGTTTTCTGGGGAATCAGGAGTGCGATTGTGCCGGAGATTGCGGCCAACGGCGGAGCCCCTCGTGGTGGAAGAAGCACAAGCCGTGCCTGGTCGGGCGGTCCGGGTGCGCGGGGGACGCCGCAAGTACGTCCGTGTAGGCTTGGCCGCCGCATCCATGCGGCGGACACCCCCGCGCACCCGGACCGCCCGACCCCTGACAGTTTCCGGGTGCGGCCACCACGGAAGACAGATCAGGAGCGAAAGCGGGTCGCTCGCTGCGCTCGCTCGTGTGGAGCGGTGCTCAGGGCAGTTGTTCGCTGAAGTCTTCGGTGTAGCCCAATAGCAGTGTGGTGCGGTTGGCCAGCGTTGCAGCCAGTTGTGACCACGTGTCGTGCGTTCCGGCCGCGTAGACGCGCTGCAGGTCCGCGACCAACGCGCTCGCCTCTGCAGGCGACGGTGCGCGGTCGCGCTGGAAACCGAGCCACGATGCGCCGAGTCCGAACAGACGGTAGTCGTAGCGCTCCTGCAGATGCCGGATCAGGGCGTGGTTCTGGAAGATGTCCCAGTCCGCGCTGAAGTAGCCGTTGGGCAGGGCGGCGATCAGCAGGTCATCACGGGTCACGGGCACCTGCTGCACGCAGACCACGTCATCGATGATGAGATCCGGCTTCGCATTGGCGGCGACCAGCGCCTCGATGTCTTCGTCGCTGCACATCAACGTACCCGCCAGCGCTGTCCACTGCAGCCGATGCGTGGAATGCTCAAGCTGCGCGACGACGTGCGCCAGCAACCGCCCGCGTGCCGCCAACGCATCTTCCGGCGTCGCCGGGTCTTCGTCCTCGTACAGCGCGATGCGTTCGTCATCGGACGCGTGCATGCTGGTGTAGCGGCACTGGCCGACATCGTCGAGCGTGCATAGATAACGATGAAGGGGATCAGCCGCCTGCAGCGAGGCCAGGCAACCGAGCACCTCATCCAGCGTAGGCGAATCGCTCAGCAGGACGTGGCTGAACGCATCGATCGGACCATCCGACACGGCCTTGTCCAACGGAATGGAAGTGATCTTCATCGCCACAGCCTAGCCGTAATCCGAAACGAAAAGAGCCAAGCATCGGCTTGGCTCTACAGGAACGCTTCATCCACGCATGGCGTGGATCTACCGTGTCGACCAAGGTCGACACCTACCAGCAGCAGCGGAGAACGCTGTCCCGACAGATCGCAGAAACCTGTCGAAGGCGGGGTGGGTCCGGTTGCGGGGGCGTGAGCCGCATGGGCCCGAGGCATGCCTCGGGCGGGTTGGGCAGGACGCCCAACCCCGGTCTTGCCGTGTGCGCAGGACTGCGCACACGAGCAAGCGGCGACCGAGCTTACATGGGTGAGGGCGCTTTGCTTGCGAAGCACTGCTTCGCAAGCGCTCGAACGCACAGCCGCCAGCGGCTGGGCCGGGCCCCGGAGGGGGACTTGCAGCGGCCCCGCAACCGGCCCCACCCCGCCAACCCTCAGGAAACCCGCTTCTGCTGTTGCTTCGGCCGTTGCCGTTGCTTGCGCGTCTGCGGGTGCAGGGCGCAGCCCTGCCGACCAACCCTATACTTGCCGCCGTGAGTGAATTCCCTGCCCTCGTTCCGCTGGATGCGCCGCTGCTGGTGGGCTACAGCGGTGGTGTCGACTCCACCGTGCTGCTGCATTGGCTGTGGTGCTGCGCGCAAGCTTCCGGCACGGCGCTGCGCGCGGTGCACGTGCACCACGGGCTGCAGCCCGATGCAGATGACTGGGTGCTGCACTGCCAGCAGCAATGCGACGCCTGGGGCATCGAACTGGCCGTGCACCGCGTGCAGGTCGAGAACGGCACAGGCCTGGGCACCGAGGGTGCCGCGCGACTGGCACGACGCGCCGCGTTCGCGGCCGAACTGCGCGACGGCGAAACCCTGGCGCTGGCACAGCACCAGGACGACCAGGCCGAGACCTTCCTGTTGCGCGCCCTGCGCGCTTCCGGCGTCGATGGCCTGGCGGCGATGTCCACGCACAGCCGCCTTGGCGAAAAGCCTCTATGGCGACCGCTGCTGGCAGTGCCACGCAGTGCACTCCTCGACTATGCCCGCCAGCATGCACTGCACTGGATCGAAGACCCCAGCAACGCCGACGACCACGCCGATCGCAACTTCCTGCGCCTGCAGGTACTGCCACTGTTGCGCCAGCGCTGGCCGCATGCCGCTGCGGCGATGGCGGGCAGCGCAACCCACTGCGGGCAGACCCGCGAACTGCTTGACGAGGAAGACGCCGAGCTGATCGCACACCTGGAAGTCGCTCCACGCGTGCTGTCGCTGCAGCTGCTTCGCCAGGTCTCACCGGGCCGTGCCGCACGCGTGCTGCGTGCCTGGGTGGCCGGCCACGACGCGGCACCGCTGCCGGCCACCGTGCTGCAGCAGGCGCTGGACGAGCTGCTGCCGGCCGACAACGATCGCCAGGCGCGGGTGCGCTGGCACGATCACGCGATCCAACAGTGGCGCGACCACGCCTACCTGCTGCCGGCCCGGCTGCCTGCGCTTCCCCACGAGTGGCAGGCCGAATGGGATGGACGCGCACCGCTGCCATTGCCCGATGGTGGACAACTGCGCCTGCAGGGCACCCCGGCCTTCGAACGCCCGCTGCAGGTCCGTACACGCGTGGGCGGTGAGCGCATTCTGCTGCCCGGTCGCCAGCATTCGCACGCGTTGAAGGACTGCCTCCAACGCGAACACCTCGCCCCCTGGCGCCGCGCGCAGCTGCCGCTGATCTTTGATGGCCCGCAGTTGCTGGCCGCCGCCGACGTGGTCATCGCCGCACCGCTGCAGGCCTGGTTGCAGGCGCATGGCGCGCAGTTGCAGTGGCGCCCGGGCGGCTGGTGAATTGACCCCCGCGCGCGGCCCGTCCACACTTGCCGCATGGCCAAGAAGTCCCCCGAAAACGCCTCCCCGGTCGCCCAGTTCGAGCAGTCGCTCGAATCGCTGGAGCAGCTGGTGGAGCAGATGGAAACCGGCGAGCTGAGCCTGGAAGCTTCGCTCAGTGCTTACGAACGTGGCGTCGGTCTGTATCGCCAGTGCCAGCAGGCGCTGGAGCAGGCCGAGCTGCGCGTGCGCCTGCTCAGCGATCCGGCGCAGCCGGAAGCATCCGAGCCTTTCGATCCGCCCAGCCATGACGGCTGAGGTTCTGTTCGCGCGCTGGCGCGACCGTATCCAAAGCCAGCTCGACGCCGCGCTGCCCTCGCCTGCCGAAGCACCGCAGCGCCTGCACCAGGCCATGCGCTATTCGGTGCTGGGCGGTGGCAAACGCATGCGCCCACTGCTGGTCTACGCCAGTGGCCACCTGTTCGGTGCGCAGCCGGAAAGCCTGGATGCGGCCGCCATGTCCGTCGAACTCATCCACGCCTACTCGCTGGTGCATGACGACCTGCCGGCAATGGATGACGACGCGCTGCGTCGCGGCAAGCCGACCACCCACATCGCCTTCGATGAAGCCACCGCGATTCTGGCAGGCGACGCGCTGCAGACCCGTGCCTTCGGCCTGCTGGCCGATGCACCGCTGCCGGCCACGCTGCGCGTGGCCTGCCTGCAGACCCTGGCCCACGCGTCCGGCGCCGCTGGCATGTGCGGCGGCCAGGCGCTGGATATCGATGCCACCGGCCAGCAGCAGACGCTGGCGGCATTGACCCGCATGCATGCCCTGAAGACCGGCGCGCTGATCCGTGCGGCGGTGCGCATGGGCGCGCTGTGCGGCCAGGCCCACGAACCTCAGCTGGCCCAGCTGGACAGCTTCGCCGACGCACTCGGCCTGGCCTTCCAGGTACGCGATGACATCCTCGATGTCGAGGCCAGTTCCGAGCAGCTGGGCAAGACCGCCGGCAAGGACCAGGCGCAGGACAAGAGCACCTTCCCCGCCCTGCTCGGCATGGACGGTGCCAAGGCTCAGCTGCACGAACTGGCCGCACGCATGCAGTCGATCCTGGCCGGGTATGGCGAAGAGGCCGATGCACTGCGTGCACTGGCGACGCTGGCGGTCGAACGCGATCATTGATCGCTCGCCGGGCACCGCCCGTCGCTCCCCGCACATGAAAACGCCCGGCAATGCCGGGCGTTCTCAATTCCGCATGCCGCCGGTATTACTTGATCAGGCGCAGTGCGAACGGGTAGCGATAGGCTTCGCCGTTGTTGGCCTTGACCGCTGCGATGATGCTGAACACCAGGCTGATGATGCCCACGATCGGGGCCAGGAACACGCCGATGATCACGATGGTCAGGATCATGCTGATGACCATGGCGATGGTCACGGTGATCTGGAAGTTCAGGGCTTCCTTGGCCTGGTCGGTCACGAAGGCCTTGCCCGCGTCATCCTTGTTGATCAGCCAGATGATCAGCGCGCCGATGAAGCCGGTGAAGATGCCCAGCAGGTGGGCAGCCAGGGCCATGGTGCGCTGGTCGGCCGGTACGTCGGTGGTGGCCGGCGGCGGCGGGACGTTATCGAATTCGCTCACGACAAAACTCCTTTTCATTGGGTGGTCTTGACCCACCAGCACCAGGCTGGTTGCGTCAGGCGGGCATAGCTTACGCCATCGACGCCATCAATCATTACCGGCGATGGTCATCCGCCCCAGCAGGATCGAACCGGTCCGGATGTGCGAGCGCGGGTCGACGTCACTGCCGACCGCTTCGATGCTGCTGAACATCTCGCGCAGGTTGCCGGCGATGGTGATGCCATCCACCGGGTACTGGATCTCACCATTCTCGACGCGGAAGCCGCCGGCACCGCGCGAGTAGTCGCCGGTCACCCCGTTCACGCCCTGCCCCATCAATTCGGTCACCAGCAGGCCATCGCCCATCTGCCGGGCGATGTCCTGCAGGGAGCCCGCGTTGGCGGCCAGCTGCAGGTTGTGCACGCCACCGGCATTGGCGGTGGTCTGCAGGCCCAGCTTGCGTGCAGAGTAGCTGCCCAGCACGTAGCGCTGCAGCACGCCGTCACGGACCAGGGCCGAAGCACGCGTGGCCACGCCGTCACCGTCGAAGGCGGCCGAGCGCAGGCCACGGCGCAGGTGGGGCAGTTCCTCGATCTGCATCCAGTCCGGGAACAGCTGCTGGCGAACGCTGTCCAGCAGGAAGCTGGCCTGGCGGTACAGCGCACCGCCGGACACCGCCGACAGCAGGTGTCCAACCAGGCTGCGCGCTACTTCCGGGGCGAACAGCACTGGCATGGTGCCGGTGGCCATCGGGCGAGGCTGCAGGCGGGCGACGGTGCGCTCGGCAGCACGACGGCCGACCAGGCCCACGTCTTCCAGGTCCTCCCGGGCCAACGCGCTGGTGTACCAGCCATCGCGCTGCATGCCATCGCCCTGGCCGGCGATCAGCGCACAGCCCACCGAATGATGGGTGCCACGCTCACGGCCGAAAAAGCCATGCGAATTGGCGTACACCGACAGGCTCTGCATGCTCGACACCGAGGCGCCGTCGGAATTACGGATCTGCGCATCGGCCTCACGGCCTGCGTTCTCGCAGGCCAGGGCCAGGTCCACCGCCTCGTCGGCCTGCAGCGCCCAGGGGTGCCAGGCATCCAGATCCGGGAAGTCGGAGGCCATCAGCGCGGCCTCGGCCAGCCCGGCAGCCGGGTCATCTTCGGTGTGCCGGGCGATTGCACAGGCCTGCTCGACCGTGGCGGCAAGGCTGGCCTCGTTCAGGTCGCCGGTGCTGGCGCTGCCCTTGCGTTGGCCGAAATAGACGGTGACGGCGATACCGCGGTCACGGGTGGACTGCACGGTCTCCACCTCGCCAAGGCGGACATTGACCTCCAGGCCACGATCCTCGCTGCAGCTGACCTCGGCCTGGCTGGCGCCCAGCGCACGGGCGCGGTCGAGCAGCTGCTGGGAGAGGTCGGCCAGCCGTTCCAGCCGGGCCAGGCTGTCGTCGCCGACAGCGACTTCAGGGGCGATCACGTTCAATGCTTTATCCTGTACGGGTTGGGCCCGGCATCACGCCGGGCGACTTTTTTTGAGATCAGGTAGGAACGATGCGCGGACGCGACGAAGAAACCGGTGAATTCCACGACAAGAGCCGCAGCCAGAACCGGCGCGACGCGCTCGACGTCCTGGCCCTGGGCGAGAAGCTGGTGTCGTTGACCCCGGCCCAGCTGGCACGCCTGCCGATCCCGGAAGACCTGCTGCCGCATATCGCCGAGTGCAAGCGCATCACCGCCCACATCGCCCACAAGCGCCAGCTGGCGTTCCTGGCCAAGCACATGCGCCGCGAAGAAGACGCCACGCTGGATGCGATCCGCGATGCGCTGGACGCCAACAGCGAAACCGGCCGCCGCGAAGTGGCGATGATGCACCGCGCGGAAGACTGGCGCGAGCGCCTGCTGGCCGAGGGTGACAAGGCGCTGGCTGCACTGCTGGACGACTACCCGCAGGCCGACCGCCAGCAGCTGCGCACGCTGGTGCGCAATGCCCAGGCCGAAAAGGCCAGGAACAAGCCGCCACGCGCCTACCGCGAAATCTTCCAGGTGCTGCGCGCCCTGATGCTGCCGGCCGCACTGGGCCTGAAGGCCAGCGCCGAAGACGCCGACCCCGTCGACAGCGACGAAGCCGACGAGGACTGAGTCCGCGCCGGCCTGGGCGGTGGCGCTGGCCATCGCCCGGCTCAGGCCTGGGTACCGCCGACCGTGATGCCCTCGATCAGCAGCGAGGGCTGGCCGACACCCACGGGCACGCTCTGCCCGTCCTTGCCACAGATGCCCACACCCTCGTCCAGGGCCAGATCGTTGCCGACCATGCGCACCTTCTGCATGGTTTCCGGACCGTTGCCGATCAGCGTCGCACCCTTCACCGGCGTGGTGATGCGGCCATCCTCGATCAGGTAGGCCTCAGTGGCCGAGAACACGTACTTGCCGCTGGTGATGTCGACCTGGCCGCCACCGAAGTTGACTGCGTACAGGCCCTTCTTCACCGAACGGATCATTTCCTGTGGGTCGTGCTGGCCGGCGCGCATGTAGGTGTTGGTCATGCGCGGCATGGTCAGATGCGCGAACGATTCGCGGCGGCCGTTGCCGGTCGGCGCCATGCCCATCAGCCGCGCATTGAGGCTGTCCTGCATGTATCCCACCAGAATGCCGTCCTCGATCAAGGTGGTGCACTGGGTCGGATGGCCCTCGTCGTCGATGTTCAACGAACCACGGCGTCCGTCCAGCGTGCCGTCATCGACGATGGTCACGCCCGGGGCGGCAACGCGCTCGCCGATGCGGCCCGCGTAGACGCTGGTGCCCTTGCGGTTGAAGTCGCCTTCCAGGCCATGGCCGACCGCTTCATGCAGCAGCACGCCGGGCCAGCCCGGACCAAGCACCACCGGCATCACCCCGGCCGGTGCCGGAACGGCGTCCAGGTTCACCAGCGCCTGGCGCAGCGCCTCGCGGGCAAAGGCCTCGGGGCGGCCGTCGGCGAACAGCTCCTCATACCCGTAGCGGCCACCACCGCCGGCATAGCCGGACTCGCGGCGGCCGTTGTGCTCGACGATCACCTGCACGTTCAGGCGCACCAGCGGGCGCACGTCAGCGCCCAGCACACCGTCGCTGCGGGCGATAAGTACCGTATCGACGCCGCCGGACAGGCTCACCATCACCTGCTTCACGCGCGGGTCGGCGGCGCGCAGGTAGCCATCCAGGCGCTTGAGCACCTCGACCTTGGCCTCGTTGCCGATGCCATCGATCGGGTCCAGCGCCGGGTACAGTGCGCGCGCGTTGCCGCGCAGCAGCGACCGCCCGGACTGGGCGCCACCTTCACGCGAGATCGCACGCGCCGACTGCGCCGCCGTCAGCAGCGCATCGGCATGGATGTCGTCGGAGTAGGCGAAGCCGGTCTTCTCGCCGGAAATCGCCCGCACGCCCACGCCCTGCTCGATGGAATGGGCGCCGTCCTTGACGATGCCGTCTTCCACGCTCCAGCTCTCGCGGCGGGCATGCTGGAAATAAAGGTCGCCGAAGTCCACACCGGGGCCGAGCAGCTGGCCGAAGGTGCGCTCCAGGCCAGCGGTATCCAGGCCGCCGGGGCGCAGCAGGCGGTCTTGGGCAAGCGTCAGGGCGATATCAGTCATGGTTCTCGATCTGGGGATGCGGGGGCGCTCAGGCAAGCCCCGTGAACAGGAAAGCCGCGCTCAACGCGAGCGCGGCAGGCCGGTGACGGTCGGCGGAATGGCCGGCGCCGGTGCCGGTACGGGTGGCGGAGCCTTGTCGCGGCTGCGCTCGATCACTTCCACCTTCGGTTCCTTCCATGGACCGGTCACCTTGTAGGTACGGGCGCCAATCTCGCCCAATGGCTTGGACAATACCGCATTGGTGGCCGCGCCCAGCGCCGCCCCCACCGGGCCACCGGCGACCGCACCCACCACGGTCAGCAGATTGCCTGCACGCGGGTTGACGTCGATGGTCTGGTCGAACTGCTGGTTACGCAGGTCGGCCTGGCCGCGGATGGTGATGTTGGCTGCCGGGCCTTCGATCAGCACCTTGTCGGTGCGCGCCATGCCCTGGCCGAACTGCATGCTGCCGTCGATCTGGTTGAACGCGAAGCCCTTGGAGAAGAAGTCGCGGAAGTCGAACATCAGGCGCCGCGGCAGCTGGGTGACACTGAGCAGGCCCAGCACCCGGCCGGCGCCCGGTTCCAGCTCCAGCAGCTGGCCGTTGCGCGCGTGCAGGTCCAGGCGGCCCTGCAGGTTGCCCAGCTGGAAGTCCGACGGCCCCCCACTCCACGTGGCCTGCAGCTGCGCCTGGCCGGAACCGCCACGCAGCTGGCCGCCGTAGTCGAGGTTCTGCATCAGTCCGCCCAGGTCCTCGCTGCGCACCTGTGCGGTCAGCTCGGTGCGGGCACCACCGGTGCGGCCCAGCCAGCGACCGCTGATGTCGATCTCCTGGTCGGGCGCACGGAAGCGCAGCTCGTCCACGTTCAGGCCATTGGCCAGCGGCCGCGTACGCAGTACCGCCTGGCCCAGCACCACCTTGCCGAACTTCAGGTCGGCGATGTCCAGCGCGAACGGCGGCAGCTTGGCCGGGTCCATGTCGTTGGCGCCGGCCTGTACCCGTGCCGGTGCGGCCGATGCACCCGGAGCCGCCGGCAGGGATTGCCAGTGCACGCGGTCGAGCTGGCCACTGATGGTGCCGCCGTCTGCATTGGGGACGGTCAGGCGCCCGGCCAGCGACGGGCCATCCAGGCGCACATCCAGTGCCTGCGCGCCCGGGCGCAGCTGCAACCGGGTCTGCTCGAACACGCCACCGATCAGCTTCAACTGGCCGACCTGCACGTCCACCGCACGCAGCGGCATGGCGTCGTCATCACTGCCACCCCGCGCCAGACTGATCCACTCCAGAGCGTCCAGGGTCGGACTGCGGCCATTGACGGTCAATCCGCTCGGCGGCGGCTCGCGGTCGACATGGTCGCTGCCCAGCGTCACCTGCACACCGGTCTGGTTGTTGTGGCTGCGTGCGGCCAGCGCCAGGCGCTGGCCGAACGCAACGTCGATGCGGCCGGCCCCCATCGGCAGCTGTGCAGCCACGGTGGTCGCCAACGGCTCGGCAGCCGGTTTGTCCAGCGGCGCCGGCAGGTCCAGCCGGGTCCCGACCAGATCGGAGCTCAACCGCAGCTCGCTGGGCGGCGCAGGCGCCCCTGGAGCGACCTTGGGCAGGCTGACCGCAATGGTCCACGGCGAGGTTCCGGTGATGTAGGGCTTGAGCCAGGCCATCTCCGGCGCGCGGTCGATCAGCACGCCAGCATCCAGCGTGGCCGACAGCTGCGATTCGAAGGCCAGTCTGCTGTCGTGCACGTAGCCACCGGCACGCAGGCTCAGGCGACCGTCCTGGCCAAGGTGGCGCACCGACAGTGCCTCGGCATCGAAACCGCCATTGCTGTAGCGCGCCGGCCCCTGCATGTTGTCGAAGGCGAGCTGGAAGCGCTTGTCGACCAGCTTCACGCCGGCCAGATCAACCGTCCCCTGCAGGTGGCCGCCACCTTCATCGTGGTGCAGTGGCTGCAGCAGATCGAAGGTCACATGCGCCGGGCCGGCAGCAGTGAGGTTGTCCAGGGTGTCGCCATAATCCTTGTGCAGCGGGCTCTGCCGCAGCATCGCCAGCAGCTTGCCCGCCTCGCTCTGCGCATCGGCGCGCACATACAGCGGCTGCTGCCCGAAATCCGGAATGCCCGCCTCGAACTTCTGCACCGCCACACCGGCCAGATCGCCGCGCCCATGCATGTCGAAGCCGGGGCCGATGAAGGCGATATCGGCGTCGACCTGGCTCATCAACGGCCAATCGTGCTGGAAACGGATGTCACCGTTGGTGATATGGCCGGTGGCCTCGAAGCGGCCATCGTTGTTGTCGAACGGCCAGTCGTCCAGGTCGCCACTGACCAGGCCGATGCCATTGCGCACCTGGCCGCCGGCCAGCGCCATGTCCAGCCAGTCGGTGGCGCCCTTGCTCATCTTGGAGTGGATCCAGAAGCGCTTGGCCGCAGTCATCGGCACGTCGTCCAGCTTGGCCGCCAGCTGCAGCCACGGCCGCGTACCGTCGCCCTGGAACCAGACCCCGCCGCGCACGTCGGCCGCATAGTCGGTGCCTTCCACGCGCATCGCCGCAGTACCGATACGCCAACCACCGCCCTCGTCGCGCCAGCCCACCACCTGTCCCGCCAGATGCAGGTCATGACGCACACCAAAGCCGGTCGGCCAATCGAACTGCAGCTGCCGTTGCGGCTGCAACTGCAGGCTGAAGCCATCCGCGTCGCCTTCGAAGCGCCCGCCCAGGCCGCGCAGGCCGGGCGAATTGCCCACGCTGGCGAAGCCCAGCGACTGCAGTTCGCCCTGCGCCCACAGCGGGCCATCGCGTTCGCCCGCCAGCTGCAACTCGCGCACATCCAGCTGCGGCCTGGACAGGAACAGCCAGCGACGCAGGCCCGGTTCAAGACGATCGCTCAGGGCCAGCGCACGCAGCGCGGTGCCGGCCTGCACTTCGCCAGAACGGACCCGCAGCTGCTTGCCAAGCTGCAGCTGCAGGCCATCGAGCTGCTGCTCGCCCTCTTCAGTTTTCAGGCGCAGGCGCGGCACCTGCAACGCCCAGCCATCAGCCTGGCGCTGCCAGCGCAGGCGTGCCTGCAACCGCTGCAGCTGCAGCTGCGGAGCCGCCATCGAGGGCATCGGTGCGCCATCGATGCGGACATCACGCAGGTCCGAATCGGTGGTCACCGCCACCGGCGCGAAATCGCGCAGGGTCAGCCACAGGTTGAGTTCGCCCTTGCCTTCGCGCAGGCGCACACCGCCGGCCGCCAGCAGCGGCGACCAGGCATGGAAATCGACCGGATCGGCGCCCAGCCAGGCCTGGCCATTGCCGCGCACGCGGTCCACGTCCAGCACCGCCGTCAACGGCAGCGCTTCGGTCTGGGCCCAGGCACGCACGCCTACACGCAGGCGGTCGCCATTGACCCGCAGGCGCACGTCGATGCGTGGCAGCGTGGTGTCGATTCCCAGCCCCGGCGCATGCACGCCCAGGCGGCCTCCGATCACCTGCAGTTCGCCCAGCCGGCGCAGCGCATCCAGCGGGTCCCCGCCATTGGCGGCCTGCGGCAGGCCGCGTACCGACCAGCGACCGTCCTCGCCCTGCTGCAGGTCGAGCGCCAGGCCACGCAGGCGCAGCTCGGTCAGCGACCGGCCAGGCAACAGGCCGCTGTACATCGATACCAGCACTTCGGCCTCGCCGATCGCCAGGCCCTGGCCGGCGCCGATGCGCAGGCCCTTGAGCTGCAGCAGCGGACCACGCCGGGTCCAGGCGGTCTGCAGCTGGTCGAAACGCACCGGCTGGCCAGCGCGTTCACTCAGCCAGGCGGCAATCCTGTCGGGATGGCGCTCGGCCAGCGGCAGCAGCTGGCTGAAGGTGCCCACCAGCAGTGCAAGCCCGACCAGGCCCACCGCGCAGGCGGCAATGAAATGACGGCGGATCCTTCGCAGTCGCAGGCGCGGCGGCGCGCTCATCGGCCACCGCCGGCCTGCGGCCGGCGAGGATCAGAGCAGAACGACATCGAATTGCTCCTGCAGGTACTGCTCGTCCGCCTGGAAGCGGATGCTCTTGCCGAGGAATTCCTCCAGCTCGGCCACCGCCGCGGATTCCTCGTCGGTGATGCGCGCGACCACCTTGGTCGACGCGATCACCAGCAGGCGCGCGGCATCGAACTGGCGCACGGCACGGGTGATCTCGCGGAAGATCTCGTAGGTCACCGTCTCGGTGGTCTTGATGCTGCCGCGGCCGCTGCACTGCGGGCAGGTCTCCGACAGCTGGCGCTCCAGGCTTTCCACCGTGCGCTTGCGGGTCATCTCCACCAGGCCCAGCGGCGAGAAGTCGTACACCGTGGTCTTGGCATGGTCGCGGGCCAGCGCCTTTTCCAGGGTGCGCAGCACCTGGCGGCGATGCTCGGCATCGTCCATGTCGATGAAATCGATGATGATGATGCCGCCCAGGTTGCGCAGCCGCAGCTGCCGTGCCACCGCCTGTGCCGCTTCCAGGTTGGTGCGGAACACCGTCTCTTCCAGGTTGCGCTGGCCAAGGAACGAACCGGTGTTGACGTCGATGGTGGTCATCGCCTCGGTCTGGTCGATCACCAGGTAGCCACCGGATTTCAGCGGCACCTGCTTGTCCAGCGCGCGGCCGATCTCGTCCTCCACCCCGAACATGTCGAAGATCGGGCGATCACCGCTGTACAGCTCGATCTTCTCGGCCAGCACCGGCATGTACTTGGCAACAAAGGCCTGCAACTGCGCGAAGGTCTCCTTGGAGTCCACCTTCACCTTGTCAACGTCCTTGCGGATCAGGTCGCGTACCGATCGCAGCGGCAGGCTCAGGTCTTCATAGATGTTGCTGCACGAGGCCGCTTCGCGGCCACGACGCTCGACCACGTTCCAAACGCGCGACAGGTAGGCGATGTCCTCGGCGATGGCCTCTGCCGGCTGGCCCTCGGCATTGGTACGCACGATGTAGCCGTAGCCCCCGTGCTGCGCCGACAGTTCGGTCACCAGCGCCTTCAGGCGGGCGCGCTCGGTTTCATCCTCGATGCGTGCGGAAACGCCCACGACCTTGGATTGCGGCAGCAGCACCATGTAGCGCGAGGGAATGCTGATCTGGGTGGTCAGGCGTGCGCCCTTGGTCCCGATCGGGTCCTTCACCACCTGCACCACGATGTCCTGGCCGTCGCGCAGCAGCTCGACGATCGGCACGCTGGATGGCGGCGGCAGCGTGGTGTTCTCGGTATCGGCACTGGCCACCGGCGCCGGCCGCACCACGTCGTTGGCATGCAGGAACGCGGCACGCTCCAGCCCGACTTCGACGAAGGCGGCCTGCATGCCGGGCATCACCCGCTGCACCTTGCCCTTGTAGATGTTGCCGACCACACCCCGGCGCCAACCGCGCTCGATGTGCAGTTCCTGCAGCATGCCGTTCTCGATCACCGCGACCCGGGTTTCGCGCGGGGTCACATTGACCAGGATTTCCTCAGACATCGGCAGCCTCCCTGGCGGCATCGGCAGTTGTGGCCGGCACGCCGCAGCGCGCCAGCAGACGATCGGTATGCAGCAATGGCAGCCCCATGACGCCGGAGTAGCTGCCGGAAAGATGTTCGATCCAGCGCTCGGCCCCGCCCTGGATGGCGTAGGCCCCGGCCTTGTCCAACGGCTCGCCGGTGGCCACGTAGGCGGCGATGTCGGCAGCGTCGATCGGGGCGAAGGTCACTTCGGAAATGACCAGTTCGCTGTCCAGCCCGTCCGCGCCGACCACCACCACGGCGGTCATCACCTGATGGGTGCGCCCGGCAAGGCGCGCCAGCATCGCCCGCGCATCGGCGGCGTCAGTGGGCTTTCCGAACACGTCACCATCCAGCACCACCTCGGTGTCCGAGCCGAGCACGCGCGCCTGCGGGTCATCGGCCAGCACCCGGGCCAGCCCGGCGCGCGCCTTGTCGGCGGCGACCCGGCAGACATACTGTTCGGCGCTTTCAGCGGGCGCGCGCTGCTCGACGACCTCCAGGTCCAGGGCCTGGAAGGGGCGTCCGAGTCGGGCCAGCAGCTGGTTGCGTCGGGGGGAGCGGGAAGCAAGATAGAGCATCGGCACAGCATAACCTGAGGCCGCCACCTGAATCGTCGGCAACCCGTCCCGGAACGTGCGCAACCCCGAACGGGCTCACAGCGCGTTCATCGCTACGACACCACCCTCAACGGCACAACAAGGAGTTCTCCATGCGCCTGACCGCCACCCCGCTGCTGCTCGCCCTGTCCCTCGCCCTTGGAACCTCGATGACCGCCCATGCTGCCCCGTCGTCGCCGTCGATCGCCGCCCCGGCCGAAGGCACCCTGCTGAACATCTCGGCCAATGCCGAGGCGACCCGCGTGCCGGACGTGGCCACCCTATCGGCCGGTGTGGTCACCCAGGCCGCCGATGGCAACAGCGCCATGCGCCAGAACGCCCAGCAGATGGACAAGGTACTGGCCGCGATCAAGGCCGCCGGCATCGCCGAGCGCGACGTGCAGACCAGTGGCGTCAGCCTCAATCCGCAGTACCGCTATGCCGACAACGAAGCACCGAAGATCACCGGCTACCAGGCCAGCAACACGGTCAGCCTGAAGGTGCGTGACATCGCCAAGCTGGGCAAGGTGCTGGATGCACTGGCTGCGCAGGGCGCCAACCAGATCAACGGCCCCAGCTTCGAGATCGACCAGCCGGAACCGGTCTACGACGAAGCCCGCCTGGCTGCACTGAAGAAGGCCCAGGCCCGCGCCCAGACCTATGCGAAGTCGCTGGGCCTGCAGGTGCGCCGCATCGTCAGCATTTCCGAGAACGCCGGCGGCGGCTACCGCCCGATGCCGATGATGCGGGCCATGTCGGCCGGCGCGGCGATGGACAAGGCCACCCCGGTCGCACCGGGTGAATCGACCGTCTCGGTCAACCTGGACGTGGTGTTCGAACTGGGTCGCTGATCCCGTTCGCCATTGCCGACAAAGGCGGATCCCGCAGGGGATCCGCCTTTTTCATGCCCGTAGCCGGCGTTGGCTGAAGGCCAGCCCAACGATCGCCCCCCTGCCTCTAGGCAGTGGCTGCCCTGTCGCGCTACTGATGGACTGCCAGCCGCGTGCGGCAACCCCGCCACGGGCCCTGGTGCGTTGAGGACTTCGTCACTGGCATGGAGGTGGACCATGGTTCGTACGTATCCCGTTGCATCCCCGCATTTCGACCCCGCCCGCGTTGCCGCCTGGAGCGCGGCCATCGCCCTGCATCTGCTGGCCTTCCTGTTGCTGCTGATCCCGGCGACCTACCAGGCCGTGCAGGTCCCACGTGACAAGACTGCGGTCAGGCTGATCGAGAAGATCCCGCCACCGCCCACGCCGCCGGTTCCGATCCCGCCGAAAGAGATCGTCCAGGTGGTGCCGAAACCCCGGACGCAGCCGGTAGCACCGCCACTGCCTGCACCCACCGCGACCGTGGAGGAGACCCAGGGCATCGCACTGCCGGCCGCCGAACCGGCCCCGCCCCAGCTGGCACCGAGCATCGATACCTCCACGCCTCTGGCCGGCGCCCAGCTGCAGTACCGCAGCGCCCCGCCGCCGGCCTACCCGCTGGCGGCACTGCGCAACCGCGAGCAGGGGACGGTGCTGTTGCGGGTAGAGGTGGACTCCCACGGGCAGCCGGCGGTGGTCAGCATCGAGCGCAGCAGTGGCTCGCGCAGCCTGGACCAGGCCGCACGCCAACAGGTGCTCAGGCACTGGCGCTTCGAGCCGGCCCAGCGTGATGGCGTGGCCGTGCCGGCCATCGGCATGGTGCCGGTGCAGTTTTCGCTGCCGGACTGAGGTGATCGCCGGCCCGGCTGCTTGCCGGGCCGGCGCTTCCATCCGGGCGGGTACGGACGGAACAGGATCAACTGTTATTGATTAAGCAAAAATTCACGACTTCGTCACCTGTCGGAAACCTAGATTGGTCCGTCCCGGAATCTTCCGGAGACAGCCCTCAACGCTACGGTTTTCCAGTTAGGAGAGAAGCTGTGAAACACCTGATCCAACGGCCCGCCAGCCGCCGCCGCACCACCCTGGCATCGTCCATCACCCATATCCTTACCGGCGGCACGCTGCTGCTGGTTGGCGCCGTGGCTTCCACCTCCGCTTTCGCGCAGGAAAAGGCCACCAACCTGGACCGCATCACGGTCACCGGTTCGAACATCCCGCGCACCAACACTGAAACACCGTCCCCGGTGCAGGTGGTGACCCGCCAGGAAATCGACCGTACGGGCAAGACCACGGTTGCCGAGTACCTGCAGACCATCACCGCCAATGGCGCCGGCTCGATTCCCAAATCGTTCGGCAACGGCTTCGCCGGTGGTGGCGCCGGCATTTCGCTGCGTGGCCTGGGCGCGGGTTCGACCCTTGTGCTGTTGAATGGCCGCCGCATGGCCACCTACGGCCTGGCCGATGACGGCCAGAAGGTCTTCACCGACCTGAGCACCATCCCGCTCGACGCCGTTGAACGTGTGGAAGTGCTGAAGGATGGCGCGTCGGCGATCTATGGTTCCGACGCCATCGCCGGCGTGGTCAACATCATCCTGCGCAGCGACTTCCAGGGCGCGATCCTTCGCGGCTCCTACGGCCTGTCCGGCGACAGCGATGGCGATACCAAGAAGGCGACCCTGACCGCCGGTACCGGCGACATGGCCACCGACGGCTGGAACGCTTTCTTCAGCCTTGACGTCGGCAAGAGCGACGCGATCAAGATCAGCGACCGCAAGAACCGCAAGTGGATCGGCACCGGCGACACCCGCCAGTGGGGCTATGGCAACAATGCCCAGTTCCTGGGCGGCGCCTTCCTCAGCGGCAAGACCCGCGGCGGCGTTGGTCCCAATGGCTCGGTGTACGACGACCGCAATGTCACCGACACGAATCCGGCCACCCTCGTACCGCTGCCGGGCTGCCAGGGCTTGACCACCATCGGTGGCCAGACCGACGCCTCTGTCGCCGCGCAGGGCTGCCTGTGGGATCCGGCACAGCTGTATCGCGATATCTCGCCGGAAGAGAAGTACGTCAACGTGTTCGGCCGCGCCAGCTTCGCGTTCGGTGAAGGTGGCGAAATCTACACCGAGATCGGCTACTCGAAGAAGGAAACCACCTTCAGCAACACGCCGTCCGCCGCGTCCGGCGGCTGGGGTTATCCCGGCGGCCCGGTCAACGGCAACAGCGGTCCGGGCGCCGTGGTGCTTGGTCCCAACCATCCTGACCGGCCTGCCGGCCTCGGTACTGGCCCGTTGCGCCTGCGCTATAGCGCTTGGGACGTCGGCCCCCGCGTGACCGACAACACCAACGAGTTCAATCGTTTCCTGGTCGGCGTCAAGGGCAACTGGGGTGATTGGAGCTACGACACCGCCTACCTGCACTCGGGCACCGACCTGGTCAACGAGCGCACCGGCTTCCTGCGCTACAGCGCCGTGAAATGTGCACTGGGTGACGCGAACTGTGCCGGTGGCGTATGGCGCATTGGCGACAATGCCAACCTGAACTCCCAGGCGCTGTATGACTACATCTCGCCGAAGATCAGCGCACGTGCCAAGTCCAGCCTGGATATGTTCGACTTCACCGTGTCGCGCAGCCTGATGGACCTGAAGGGTGGCCCGCTGGGCCTGGCGATCGGTACCGAGTGGCGCAAGACCAGCAACAGCCTGACCCCGCAGACCTACACCGACACGGGTGACATCATCGGCCTGGGCTACTCGGCCTACGACGGCACCCAGAACGTGTACGCCGGTTACGTCGAACTGTCGGCACCGGTGTTGGAGCAATTGGAACTGTCCGCTGCCCTGCGCTACGACAAGTATGAAAGTGGTGAAGGCAAGGCCACGCCGAAGCTGGGTGTGAAGTGGACGCCGGCCGACTGGATCGCCCTGCGCGCCAGCTACGCCGAAGGCTTCCGTGCACCGAACCCGGCCGAGAACGGCGACGGTGGCCTGGCCGCGTTCTCCACGGCCTCGGATCCGATCCGTTGCCCGGACGGTGAAAACCCTGCCCCGGGCGCTTCGCCGGACGACTGCGGCTCGCAGTCGGTTGCGATCATCACCCGTCCGAACAAGGACCTGAAGCCGGAAGAGTCGAAGAGCTACTCGGTGGGTATCGTGCTGCAGCCTACCCGCTCCACCTCGCTGACCGTCGATGCGTGGGAGATCAAGCGCACCAACGAGATCGCCCAGGGCGATACCGATGACGCGATCCGGGCTGGCAACGTCCTGCGCGACAACAACCTGCTCAACGGCGTCGCCGGTACCGGCAGCATCCTGGCCGTCAACACCGCCTACATCAACGCCAGTTCCTCGCGCGTTCGCGGTATCGACACCGACATCCGCCAGACCTTCGATATCGGCCCGGGCCAGCTGGAGATGGATCTGCAGTGGAGCCACCTGCTGAAGTTCGAGCGCACCAGCGGTACCAGCACCGATGACTTCCTGGGCACGCACGGCAACTGCGACGTGACCAACTGCATCGGCACGCCGAAGGACCGCATCAACTTCGGTACCACCTGGAAGCAGGGCCCGTGGAGTGTCAGCGGCGTGGCCAACTACATCTCCAGCATGGAAAACACCGACAAGCGCGGCGGCAAGTACCAGTTCTTCTATGCCGACGGCTCGCCGGTGAAGAAGATCTCTTCGTTCACCACCTTCGACCTTTCCGGCCGCTGGGCAATCACCGAAGCGTTCGAGCTGAATGCTTCGGTCGAGAACGTCTTCGACCGCATTGCTCCGCTGGATCCGCTGACCTATGGCGGCGTGAACTACAACCCGATGCACTTCAGTGGTGCCATCGGTCGCTACTTCACCGTCGGTGCCAAGTACACCTTCAAGTAATACAGGCAACACCTTTCAACGCAGCAACTTCGAAGGCCCGGGCAGCTGCCCGGGCCTTCGTCGTTCCGCCCCTTGCAGGCATGTTCACGGGCACATGGCTACCGTGTGCACGCGGCATCACCGCCGCAGAGGATCTGCATGGCCGCAACTTCGCAACGCCTGGGCCTGCCCGCGTTGACTGCACTGGTGGTCGGCTCGATGGTCGGCGCCGGCATCTTTTCATTGCCGCAGAACGTGGCGCGCAGCGCCGGGCCTGCCGCCGCGCTGATCGGCTGGGCCCTGAGCGGCGCGGGCATGCTGATGCTGGCCTTCGTATTCCAGGCCCTGGCCAACCGCCGGCCTGATCTCGATACCGGCATCTACGCATACGCACGCGAAGGCTTCGGCAACTACATCGGCTTCTCCGCTGCGTGGGGCTACTGGGTTGCCTCGGTGCTCGGCAACGCCAGCTTCTTCGTGCTGATCTTCAGTGGCCTGGGCCACTTCATGCCCGTGTTCGGCGAAGGCAATACCCCGGCCGCCGTGGCCGCATCGTCATTGCTGTTGTGGACCGTGCACCTGTTGGTGCTGCGTGGCCTGCGCACTGCCGCCATCGTCAACGGCCTGGTGACCGTGGCCAAGCTGCTGCCGATCGCCCTGTTCCTGGTCCTGGCCGCCGGCGCGTTCCGCATGGACGTGTTCCGCGCCGATTTCCTCGGCGCGCCTGCACTCGGCGACCTCGGCCAGCAGCTGCGCGGCATGATGCTGGTGACCGTGTGGGTGTTCATTGGCATCGAGGGCGCCAGCATCTACTCGCGGCGCGCCGCACGCCGTGCCGACGTGGGTCGCGCCACGGTGATCGGCTTCCTCGGCGTGTGGCTGCTGCTGGTGCTGGTCAGCCTGTTGTCGATGGGCGTGCTGTCGCAGGCGGAACTGGCCGGACTGCCCAATCCGTCGATGGCCTATGTGCTGCGTGCCATTGTCGGCGAATGGGGCGCGACGGTGATCATCATCGGTTCGATCATCTCCGTTCTCGGTGCATTGCTGGCCTGGGTGCTGCTGTGTGCCGAAGTGCTCTATGCCGCCGCAGGTGACGGCACCATGCCGGCCTTCCTGGGGCGTGAGAACGCGCGCGGGGTGCCGGCCAATGCACTCTGGTTGAGCAACGGGCTGATCCAGTTGTTCCTGCTGCTGGTGCTGGTCAATTCCGGCAGCTATACCGGGCTGGTGCTGCTGGCCGCGTCGATGAGCCTGGTGCCCTACTTCCTGTCCACGGCATTCGGCGTACAGCTGGCCTGGCGTGGGCAGGCCTATGCCGATGAACCAGGCGTGCGCTGGCGCGATTTCGTGGTCGCACTGCTGGCCAGCGCCTATGCGCTGTGGCTGGTGTATGCCGGCGGCCTGGACAACCTGCTGCTGTCGGTACTGCTGTACGTGCCCGGCGTGGTGTTGTTCGCATTGACCCGGCACCAACGCGGCGAACAGGTATTTACGCGTTGGGAAGGGGTACTGTTCGCTGCGATCCTGGTTGTGGCGGTTGCTACGCTGGTGGCGTTCTGGCGAGGCAATCTCGGGCTGTAGACCCGAGCCCAGGCTCGGCTGGGTTCATCCGCAGCAGCCGAGCATGGCTCGGCTCCACAACAGCAGTCGCGCAAGCTCGCCCCTACAAAGACGCAAAAAAAAACCTGCATCTCGCGATGCAGGTTTTTCAAGGTGGCGCCCGAAGTTGGACTCGAACCAACGACCCCCTGATTAACAGTCAAGTGCTCTAACCGGCTGAGCTATTCGGGCAGACGACTAGTATAACAACTCTTCACGCGCGATGGTAGGGGTGATTGGCAATCATTGCGGCAGCCCGATACAGCTGCTCGGCCACCACCAGGCGCACCAGCATGTGCGGCAGCGTCAGCGGGCCGATCGACCACTTCTCATCGGCCAGCGCGGACACCTCCGGCGAATGCCCTTCCGGGCCACCGATCAGGAACGCCAGGTCCCTTCCCTGCCCGCGCCAGTGTTCCAGGCGCTGTGCCAGCTGTTCGGAACTCAGCTGTCGCCCTGGCACATCCAGCGCCACTACATAGGCATTCTTCGGCAGCGCAGCGATGACCCGCTTGCCTTCATCTTCGGTGGCGCGACGCGGATCGCGCCCCTTGCCACGCAGGCCGGGCTCGATTTCCACCAGCTCGAACGGCAGCCAGTGCGACAGCCGCTTCTGGTACTCGGCGAAGCCCTGCGCCACCCAGCTGGGGGCGCGTTCACCGGTGGCGATCAGGCGGGCTTTCATCAACGGTCCTCCAAAACGTCGACGGCGCCATCGGCGCCGTCGAAGGGATGCATCAACGCGTGGCTCAGGCCACTTCGTCGTCGCTGGACGGCGGCTGGTCGCCGACGGTCCACAGGCGCTCGAGAGCGTAGAACTCACGCACGCGCGGCAGCATCACATGGACGATCACGTCGCCCAGGTCGACCAGCACCCACTCGGCTTCGCGCTCGCCTTCCACGCCCAGCGGCATCACGTCGATGTTCTTGGCGAAGCGCACGACTTCGTCGGCAATCGACTTGACGTGGCGGGTCGAGGTGCCCGAAACGACGATCATGTAGTCGGCAACGCTGGACCGGCCGCGCACGTCGATCTCGACCAGGTCCTTGGCCTTCAGGTCTTCGGTGGCTTGGCGGACGCTGGCCAGCAGTTCCGGCACGGACGGCGGCGGGCTGGGCAGATCGACCTTGATGGTCTGGGGCTGGGTCTGGTTGCTCAAAGTGGATCGACTCGATAAACGTGGGGGCGATTATACGGGGATGGCGCCGCTGCGCCATTCACGGCCTGCCCGGGCGGTACAGCCCGTGTGCAGCCACATAGTCCGCCACGCCGGGTGGCAGCAGGGCGCGCCAGGGGCCGCCGGCGGCGATCTGCGAGCGCACGGCGCTGGCCGATTCCTCGCGCAGCGGGTGGTGCAGGCGCAGGATGCGCCCGGCCGGGCTGGCGAACAGGGCCTGCTCGGTGTCGGCCCAACGCCCTTCCAGCGCCCGGCCCAGCTCGCCATCCACCGCGGCCTGCAACGGACTACCCGGGCGCTCCGCCACCACGAAATGAGCCAGCCCGAACAGCGCCTCCCATTCGTGCCAGCTGGACAGGCCAAGCAGGCTGTCGGCGCCGACCAGCCAGGCCAGCGGCCGGCTCGGCCCCAGCTCGCCGCGCAGCTCGCGCAGGGTGTCCACGGTGTAGGACGGCCGACCGGGGAAACGTGCCGCGCGATCCAGCTCGCGCCGGTCCAGCAGCAGGCCCGGTTCGTCGCCGATGGCCAGCGACAGCATGGTGCAGCGCTGCTCGGCCGTGGCGCCGGGCACGGCACGGTGCGGCGGATCGGCGGCCGGCAGCATGCGCACGGCAACCTGCAGTTCATCACGGGCAGCCCGCGCGATCGCCAGGTGCCCGAGGTGCACCGGATCGAAGGTGCCCCCGTAGTAGATCCGCAGGCTCATTGCTCAGGCCCGCGCCAGCAGGCGCACGGCACGCGGTTCGGCCACAGCCACCAGCAGGCGCTCCAGCGCCAGCCAGGCATCGCCGTCGGCGCGCCCCTTGGCGATACGGTCGACCAGTCCCGCTTCAGCCACGAAGCGCTCCCAGCGCTTGCTTTCCGGATGCCGCTGCAGCGCGCGCTTGTACGGCGCCTGCCGCGATTCCCAGATGCCGCGCGATTTCATTTCGGCGGCCAGGTTGCCACCCCGGGCCTGCACCCGGGCCAGGCCAGCACCGGCCAGCAGCTCGCGGATCACCATCGGCATCAACGCAGCCACCGCCTCACCCTCGCCTCGCAGGCCGGCCAGCATGCGCAGCACCGCCGGCGGTTGCCCGGAGAATGTCGCCTCCACCAGCCGGAACACGTCATAGCGGGCGGCGTCGGCCACCAGCGACTCCATGCGCTCCACATCCAGCGGCTGGCCATCGGCCAACAGCGCCAGCTTGTCGATTTCCTGGGCGGCAGCCAGCAGGTTGCCTTCCACCCGCTCGGCCAGACGCTGCACGGCGGCCGGGTCCGCGCGCAGGCCCTTGCCACGCAGGCGGCGCTCGATCCAGTCCGGCAGTTCGTGCGGCTTGATCGCCCACGCCACCGACAGCACGCCGATGCGGTTGACCGCTTCGGCCCACTTGCCCTGGTGCGCCTTGCTCCATTCGTTGGCGGTGATCATCAACACCACGTCCGGCGCCGGATTGGCGCAGAACTGGCTGATCACCTCGGCACCGTCCTTGCCCGGCTTGCCGCTGGGCAGGCGCACCTCGACCAGGCGACGGGCGCTGAACAGGCTGGGGGCATTGAAACTGGCGTCGAGCTGGTTCCAGTCGAAATCACGCCCATCGGCGTCGAACACTTCACGTTCGCCAATGCCCGAGGCGCGCGCACGTGCGCGGATGGCGTCGGCCGCCTCCAGCACGCGCAGGGTTTCCGGGCCGGCAATCAGGTAGACCGGCGCCAGCGCGGTATCAGCGCCCTGGCTGGCCAGCTGCTCCGGACGCAGTTCCATGCGCGCGGCTCAGTGCTTGGCTGCGGGGACCGGCTCGGCCGGTACCGCGCCTTCGATCGGCTTGTCCTTCGGCGCCGACAGGCTGCCGCCCTTCTCGATCTCGGCACGCACCACGCTGTCGATGCGGCGGATGATCGAGGCGGACATTTCCCGGCGCAGTTCATTGGCCAGGATTTCACGTTCGGTGGTGGTACCGGTGGCGTCGGTCGGCGGCGACACGTAGTCGCGCGACAGCTCGATCACCTGCTGCGGCACCAGTTCGCTGCCGTCTTCGCGACGGAAGATGAAGATCACCGCGTAGCGCAGGCTGTATTCCTGCGCACGGCCCTGCGAGTCGATGGCGATCGGCAGGTCGCCCCAGCGCTCGGACAGTACCTGCAGCTGGGCGCTGGGCTCCTTGCTGTCCTCATCGGCCAGCCTGGCGCCGGAGGCCAGCAGGCTGCGGTTGAGCAGCTTGACCAGTTCGCTGTAAGGCGCAGTGGAAACCACCTTCACCGGTGCCGTGTCGGTCGGCAGCATCAGCTTGTTGCGCAGATGGAAACCGCAGCCGGCAAGGCCGAGGACAAGAACGAGGGCAAGCAGGATTCGGGTCATGGAGACAGTCTGGCGGAGCCGGGCGATCACGGCAACACACAGCGTGCCCGAAGCCGCGTGAATGCAGGGCCATCAAACGCCGGGCCCTGCACCGGAATGGTACCGGCCACCACGCGGGTGGCCGGTACGGGGTACATCAGGCGGCGACGATGTTCACGATCTTGCCCGGCACGATGATGATCTTGCGCACCGTCAGGCCTTCCATGAACTTGGCCGCGTTGGGCTCGGCCAGGGCCAGTGCCTCGACCTGCTCGCGCGCGGCGTCGGCCGCCACGTCGATGGTGCCACGCAGCTTGCCGTTGACCTGCACGGCCAGGGTCAGCGCGTCGCGCACCAGCGCACCGGCATCGGCCTGCGGGAACGGCTGGTCTTCCAGCAGGGTCTCGCCATGGCCCAGCACCTGCCACAGGGCATGGCTGGCGTGCGGGGTGATCGGGTTGAGCAGCAGCACGATGGCCTGCAGCGCTTCCTGGCGCACCGCGCGCCCCTGCGCACTGCCGTCCTCGAACTTGGCCAGCGCGTTCATCAGTTCCATCACCGCGGCAATGGCGGTGTTGAAGCTGTGGCGGCGGCCATAGTCGTCACCGACCTTGCCGATGGTCTCGTGGGTCTTGCGGCGCAGTGCCTTCTGGTTGGCATCCAGTGCTGCAACATCCAGCGCCGGAGCGGCGCCATCGGCAGCATGCTTCTGCACCTGGGCCCACAGGCGGCGCAGGAAGCGGGCCATGCCATCCACACCGGCTTCGTTCCACTCCAGCGACTGTTCCGGCGGCGCGGCGAACATCGAGAACAGGCGCACGGTGTCGGCGCCGTACTTGTCGACCATCGCCTGCGGGTCCACGCCGTTGTTCTTCGACTTGGACATCTTCTCGGTGCCACCGACCACCACCGGCTGGCCGTCGGCGATCAGGGTCGCGCCGGTGATGCGGCCGCGCTCGTCGCGCTGCACTTCCACATCGGCCGGGTTGATCCAGTCCTTCGAGCCATCCGGGTTCGGGCGGTAGTAGGTCTCGGCAATCACCATGCCCTGGCACAGCAGGTTGCGCGCCGGTTCGTTGCTGTCCACCATCCGCGCGTCGCGCAGCAGCTTGTGATAGAAGCGGAAATACATCAGGTGCAGGATCGCGTGCTCGATGCCACCGATGTACTGGTCGACCGGCAGCCAGTAGTTGCCGCGCTTGTCGACAGCATCACGGGCACCCGGCGAGGTGTAGCGGGCGTAGTACCAGCTCGACTCCATGAAAGTGTCGAAGGTGTCGGTCTCGCGCTCGGCCGCACCGCCACATTCCGGGCAGGTGGTCTTGCGCCATTCCGGATCGGTCTTGATCGGCGAACCGGTACCCGAGAATGCCACGTCCTCCGGCAGCACCACCGGCAGCTGTTCTTCCGGCACCGGCACCGCACCGCACTTGGCGCAGTAGATCACCGGAATCGGGCAGCCCCAGTAGCGCTGGCGGCTCACGCCCCAGTCGCGCAGGCGGTAGTTGACGCGGCGCTGGCCCTGGGCCTTGCGCTCGAATCGTTCGGCCAGGGCTTCGAAGGCACCCTGGAAATCCAGGCCATCGAACTCGGCCGAGTTGACCAGCTCGAAGGCACGGCTCTTGTCGCTGTACCAGTCCTGCCAGCGGCTGCCATCCCAGGTGCGCTCTTCTTCGGTGCGCGCATCCTTCAGCGCGATCACCTGCTTGATCGGCAGGCCGTACTTGTTGGCCACTTCGTTGTCGCGCTGGTCATGACCCGGCACAGCCATCACCGCGCCGGTGCCGTAGCCCATCAGCACGAAGTTGGCGACCCACACCGGCACCGGCTCGCCGGTGACCGGATGCAGCGCACGCAGGCCGGTGTCCATGCCGCGCTTTTCCTGGGTTTCCAGTTCCGCCTCGGACACGCCACCCTGCTTCAGGTCGGCCAGCATCGCGGCCAGTTCCGGGTTGTTCTTCGCCGCATGCAGCGCCAGCGGATGTTCGGCGGCGATCGACACGAAGGTCACGCCCATCACGGTATCCGGACGGGTGGTGAACACGCGCAGCGGATCCAGCACGCCGCCGTCAACGTCACGTACATCGAACTGGATTTCCAGGCCCTCGGAGCGGCCGATCCAGTTGCGCTGCATGGTCTTGACCGAATCCGGCCAGCCGTCCAGCTCGTCCAGGCCGTCCAGCAGTTCCTGGGCGTAATCGGTGATGCGCAGGAACCACTGCGGGATCTCTCGCTTCTCGACCAGGGCGCCGGAGCGCCAGCCGCGGCCGTCAATCACCTGCTCGTTGGCCAGCACGGTCTGGTCGACCGGGTCCCAGTTCACCACCGCATTGCGGCGGTAGGCCAGGCCCTTGCGCATCAGGCGGGTGAACATGCGCTGCTCGTGGACGTAGTAGTCCGGGCGGCAGGTGGCGAACTCGCGCGACCAGTCAACGGCATAGCCCATGGCCTTGAACTGGCCACGCATGTGCTCGATGTTCTTGTAGGTCCAGGCCGCCGGTGCGGTCTTGTTCTTGATCGCGGCGTTTTCCGCCGGCAGGCCGAACGCGTCCCAGCCCATCGGCTGCAGCACGTTGTGGCCGGTCATGCGCTTGTAGCGGCTGATCACGTCGCCGATCGTGTAATTGCGCACGTGGCCCATGTGCAGCGCACCGGACGGGTACGGAAGCATCGACAGGCAGTAGTACTTCGGCTTGTCCGAAGTCTCGTCGACTTCGAAGGCACGGGTGGCGTCCCAGTACTGCTGGGCGGCGGATTCAACCTGCTGCGGGTCGTAGGCGTTGGTTTCAGCGCTGGTCATGGAACACGCGGATGCGGCGGCAAAGCGGTACAGCGTACCGCAGTGCGGCAAACGTCTCCAATCCCGCCCGCTGAAGGCCGGCTCCGCGAGCGCCCGAGGCCGGTCTCAGCGCGGCCGCGACAACGGCAGGGCCAGGGCCAGCCAGGCCGTCCAGCAGGCGAACGCAAGCCGTTGTGCCAGCGGCGCCGCCAACACGCCCTGCAGGGCAAACGCCGCCAGCGCGGCCAGTACGCCACAGGCGAGCGCCACTGCGCCCAGCGCGCGGCCATGCGCCTGGCGCAACTGCGACGTGCCCAGCAACAGGGTCCCGGCAACGAAACCCAGCACCCAGATCATCCAGGCGCTGGCATGCAGCTGGCTGGCCGGCCCGTGCAGGTCATCCACATCCAGCGGCAGCAGTCCCATCGCGGCGAACGCCAACCCGGCCAGCAGCAGCATCTGGCTGCCCACCCGGGGCGCCCAGCCGGCGGTTGCCGGCAGCCCACGGCGCAGGCACTCGGCCACAACCACCGCCAGCAGGCCCGGCAGCACCAAGCCCAGCAGATTGAAGGCCAGCGCATGCGGCACCCCCTGTGCACCCAGCAGCGCCACCGGGTGGCGAGCCTGTGCGTAGCCATCCAGGCCGGCGCCGAAACCGAGCACCGCCAGCACGAACAGCAGTGCGGCGACCAGACCGGACAGGCGCAGCAACGGGGACAGGGACGACATGCAGGCTCCGGAAAGGACGGCGACAGGAAGGCGGCATTGTCAGGCATTTACTACAACCCGGGTTGAGACCGGCATCGATCGTCACCATAGAATCAGTCTCCAGACGCCAAACGATGCTTTCCCCCATGACCGAGACGACCTACGTATTCGACGCCACCACTGCGACCTTCGAGGCCGAAGTCCTGCAGAAGTCGCTGCAGACGCCGGTGCTGGTCGACTTCTGGGCCACCTGGTGCGGGCCGTGCAAGACCCTCGGGCCGATGCTGGAAAAGCTGGCTGCCGAGTACAACGGCGCCTTCGAACTGGCCAAGGTCGACGTCGACAAGGAACAGCAGATCGCCGCCGCCTTCCAGATCCGCTCGGTGCCGACCGTGTTCCTGGTGAAGGGCGGCCAGTTGGTGGACGGCTTCCCGGGGGCCATCCCGGAAGGCCAGCTGCGTGAATTCCTGGCCCAGCACGGCATCGTGCCGGCCGACATCGGCGACGCCGTCGCCGAAGACGAAGCGCCGCTGGACCCGCAGGCGCAGGTGGACGTGCTGCGCGCGCAGATCGCCGCCGAGCCGGACAAGGACGAGCTGAAGCTCGACCTGGCGCTGGCCCTGCTGCAGATCGGTGGCGTGGATGAAGCCGGTCTGCTGATCGATGGCCTGCCCGCCAACCTGGCCACCGACGACCGTGCCGTGCGTGCACGCGCCCGGCTGTCCTTCGCCTCGGCCCTGAAGGACGCCCCGGCCGCCGAAGTGCTGGACGCGCGCATCGCCGCCGATGGCAAGGACCTCAAGGCACGCCACCTGCGTGGCGTACAGCTGCTGCTCGGTGGCCACGACGAAGCCGCGCTGGCCCAGTTCCTGGAAATGCTGCGGATCGACCGCACGTTCGAGGACGGACTGCCGCGCAAGGCCCTGATCGACGCCTTCAATGTGATCTCCGACGAGGACCTGGTCGGCCAGTACCGCCGCCGGATGGCCTCCCTGCTGTTCTGAACGGGAACCCACTTCGTTCAGAATCCCTGCACTGAACGCGGGCAATAATGCGCGGGATGGCGGCCGTACGGTCGCCACGATCCGTTCGGGGGGATGAGGTCGGGGCCATGGGGTCTTGCAGCTGCGCCCCCGCATTGCCGGGATTGCAAACTGTGACCTTCGTCCGCTCGCTGTCGTTCGCCATGCGCTTCCAGGGCGCGCTGCTCTGCGCTCTTCTCTTCCTGCCGGCCATGGCCGCCGCCCAGGACTGGAACTACCGGGTCCGTCCCGGCGATACCCTGTGGGATCTGGGAGGCCTGTACCTCAAGCCTTCGGTGCGCTGGCAGCAGCTGCAACAGCACAACCGCATCGACAACCCCTACCAGCTGCCACCGGGGCAGCTGCTGCGCTTCCCGATCAGCTGGCTGCGCATCGAACCGGCACCTGCCCGCGTGCTGTCGGTGCGCGGCAAGGTCGAACTGTCAGGCGCCGATGGCAGTGCCTCGCGCGCGATACTCGCCGGGGAACAACTTCGCATCGGTGACACCGTGCAGACCGAAGGCGACTCCAGCGTCACGCTTGAATTCGCTGACGCCTCGCGCCTGCAGCTGCGCGAGTACTCCCGGCTGCGCCTGGACCAGCTCAGCCGCTACGGCCACACCGGTATGGTCGATACCCGCCTGCGCCTGCAGCAGGGCCGCGCCAGCAATCGGGTGACACCTGCCCGTGGCCCGGCCTCGCGCTACATCATCGATGCACCTACGGCGACCAGCAGCGTGCGCGGCACCGTCTTCCGGGTCAGCGCCGGTGACACCGGCCAGGTGGCTGCCACCGAAGTACTACAGGGCAAGGTGCAGGTCGGCAACACCCACGGCAAGCGCCTGGTCCAGCCTGGACAGGCCAGCCGCAGCAGCAGCGCCGATGCCGCACCGGACGCTGTCTCCGCCCTTCTTCCAGCGCCGCAGCTGCGTAGCGACGAGGTGCGCCTGGCGCCCCTGCCGACCCTGCTTGCCTGGGACCCCGTCGACGGCGCCGCGCGCTACCGCGTGGAAGTGGTACAGGCAGCGACGCCGGAAATCCTGCTGTTTGCCGCCACCACCGCCGACACCCGGCTGGCGATCGGTGACCTGCCCCCCGGCCAGCTGCGCATCCTGTTGCGCGCGGTGGATGCACAGGGCGTGGAAGGCCTCGACGCCAGCGCCGATTTCGAACTCAGCGACCAGCCCCCGCCGCCGCTCACCGTGGCCCCCCTGCATGGGCAGACCGTCAACAGCGACCGCCCGCGCTTCCGTTGGAGCCAGGCGCCGGGCGCGCGCAGCAGCGTGCTGCAGATCGCCACCGAGCCGAGCTTCGTGCAGCCACTGCAGGAACAGAGCACCCCTGGTACCGACCTGCGCCTGGCGCAGCCGCTACCGCCCGGAGAGTACTTCTGGCGGGTGGCGTCGCGCGACGGCAACGGCCATCAGGGCCGCTACGGCCAAGCCCTGCCCCTGCAACTGAGCAATGAACCGGTCGACCCTGCCCTGCAGCCGCCTGAGGCCGCGCATGGCGAACTGACCCTGCGCTGGCAGGCCGGCAGCGAAGGCCAGCAGTACCGGGTGCAGGTGGACCGTCGTGGCGACTTCAGGGCGCCCCTGGTCGACCAGACCGTGAGCGAGCCGCAGGTCAGCTTCAAGCGGCCGTGGAGCGGCACCCTGCATGTGCGTGTGCAGTACATCGACGACGATGGTCATGCGGGTGAGTACTCACCGGCCCAGCAGATCAAGCTGCCCTGCCGCCTGTGCTACGGCGCCGGTGGTGGCGCCCTGCTGCTGTTGCTGTTGTTATGAGGCGCTCGCCGCTGCCGTGGCCGAAGCGGATCCTGCTGGCACTGCTGGCCGGGGTGCTGACGGTGATCGCCAGCCAGGGCCAGTGGCTGTGGCGACAGGACGAAGCGGCCTACGACGCCATGGTCGGCAACTGGGACTACCGCCCCGACCCCAGCGTGCTGATCGTGGCCATCGACGAGGGCAGCCTGCAGCGCATCGGCCAATGGCCCTGGCCCCGCTCGATCCATGCCCGCCTGCTCGACCGGCTGACCGATGCCGGTGCCGAGCGCGTCGCACTGGACCTGATGCTGTCCGAACCTGATCGTCGCGACAGCCGCCAGGACGATGAACTGGCCGCCGCGATACGCCGCAACGGCCGGGTGGTGCTGCCGGTACTCGCGGCACCGGCCGCCGGCGACCGCATGGCCGAGGAAATGCTGCCGATTCCGCAGATCGCGGCCAGTGCCGCAGCGATCGGCCACACCGATGTGGAAGTGGATGGCGATGGTGTCGCGCGCGGCGTGTACCTGCGTGCCGGCATCGGCCAGGCCCACTGGCCAGCACTGGGCCTGGCGCTGGCCGACCTGCCCGCGGGCGCGGTGCACGGCCTGCCCGACCCCGACCCGGAGATCGGTTCGCCCTATCAATGGCGGCGCAACGACTACGTGCGGGTGCGTTATGCCGGACCGCCCGAACGCCTGCCGCAGGTGTCCTATGCCGATGTGCTGGATGGTCACGTGGACATGGCGATGCTGCACGGCCGCCGCATCGTGGTGGGCATGACCGCCAGCGGCATCGCACCGCGGCTGCTGACCCCGACCACCCGCGAGTTCTGGATGAGCGGCAGCGAGTACCAGGCCAACATCGCTTCGATGCTGCTGCAGCACAAGCAGATCGACCTGCTGCCCCGTCTCTGGCAGCACGCCATCAGTGGCGTCCTGGTGGCACTGTGCGTGATCCTGCTCGGCCTGCGCCTGCCATGGCTCGCGGCGCTGTGCTCGCTGCCGCTTCCACCGCTGCTGAGCTGGTTGCTGTTGCGCGCCGGTGACCTGTGGTGGGCACCGGCCAGCGCCATGCTGGGCATCCTGCTGGTGCTGCTGGCCTGGGCGACCTGGCGCATCTCGGCCTGGCACCGCCTGGCCAACCGCGATGCGCTGACCGGTCTCGGCAATCGCCTGCGTTTCGAGCAGTCGCTGCAACAGGAATGCGATGCCGCGCGACGCAGTGGCAAGTCCTTGAGCCTCGCACTGATCGACGTTGACCATTTCAAGCGCCACAACGACCGCCACGGCCATCAGGTCGGCGACCGCGTGCTGCGCGATGTTGCACGCCTGATCGGTGCGCATGCGCGACGCCCACGCGACATGGCCGCGCGCTACGGTGGCGACGAGTTCGCACTGGTGCTGCCTGATACCCCGGCCGAAGGCGCGCGCCAGGTCATCGAGGACCTGATTGCCTGCGTGCGTGCACTGCCGGCGCCCGGTGACGGCAGCGAAGCAGGCGTCACCCTCACCATCGGCGTGTTCACCCGCGTACCCGACGGCACGCTGCAACCACACCATTTCGTCGAAGGCGCCGACACCGCGTTGTACCAGGCCAAGGCCAACGGCCGCGACGGGTATGTCATCGACGGCGAGGCGTGACCCTCGCCGCCCGGGGTGCAACATACGCATGCGAATGGTTAGACTGGGCGCCTCGCCCTGCGCCCCCGGACCCGCATGAACGCCCGCCTGTTCCGCTTCGGTATCAATCTCTGGCCGCCGTTCCTGTTCACCGGCATCCACGTCACCCGGGTCTCGCCGGACTACCGGCAGATCGACGTCGAACTGCGCATGCGGCCCTGGAACCGCAACTACGTCGGCACGCATTTCGGCGGCAGCCTGTTTGCGATGACCGATCCGTTCTGGATGCTTGGCCTGCTGCACATCCTCGGCCGCGACTACTACGTGTGGGACCGTGCCGGTGCCATCGATTTCCTCAAGCCCGGCAGAGGCACCGTACGTACGTCGTTCCGCATCGATGACGCACTGCTGGACGAACTGCGCGCCGAAGCGGCCGCTGGTGACAAAGTGCTGAGATGGTTCAGCAATGATGTCGTCGATGAAAGCGGCGAGGTGGTCGCCCAGGTGCGCAAGCAGGTCTACCTACGGTTGAAGCCACACGCACGCTGAGCGCGCTTCAGTCGCGTCCCGCCGCAGTCGAAGCCGATTCCTTCTGCAACGGCACCGACAGCCACGGGTTCTCTTCAGCGCTGCGCGCTGGAGAGCGACGCGGCACCTGCAGGTGGCGGCCGTCGGCCGACAGCTGCGGCGCCCGCACCGGCGAGCGGAACTGCATCGGCAGCCGCTGCAGTGCGTCCACCGGATCATCCGTCTGCTGCCGCAGCCAACGCTGCGCCCCCAGCAGCCGCACCATCGCCGCGGCATCCTGTGGCCGTGACGAATAGGCAGGATAGATCGGCGCGGCGATATCGGTCAGCACGCAGCCCATTACGTTCGACAGGCAGCCGAAGTCATGCTGCGGTGGCGCCGGCACTGGCAACGGGCGATCCGCTTCCAGCGCCGACGTGGCTGCCGCGCCACAGGCCCAGCCGAGATTGCCGGCCGCGCGGGCCAGGGTGCTGCTGCGATCCAGCACCAGCACGCCGCCGAACTCCCGCGCCGATGTCTCGATCGCCGCCCGGCTCATCGCGTACTCACCCTGCATGGCACGGCACAGGCTCTGTTCCTCGGCCCGCAGCGGCTGCATGGCCTGTTCGCACTCCGCCGGCAAGGGGTGGTCGGCCGGCAGTTCGACCAGCATGTCGGCCAGCAGCTGGGCATTGGCCTGCACCAGGCTGGCACCGATGATGCTCTCGACCAGATAGCTGCTGCCGGGCAACAGCCGCCGGCCCAGTTGCAGGCCACTGCAGGCACCTCGCAGGGCACCGTCGATATCGCCCTGCACGTACGCCAGCGCGCGTGCACTGGTGGCGTCCATCACCACGCCATAGGTCGGCAACGGAACCAGAACGCCCTCGCCCTTCGGCGGGAACGGCGACATGAAGTAGTCCGCTTCGGCCAGCTGATCCAGCCGCGCATGCAACTGCTGGTGCCCAGCATGGGCCTCCACGAAGCGTTGCGGGTCCGCGCGGACCTGGGCGAGGCAGCCGCTGGCGGCCGGCCCGCAACTGGCACCGGGCCGCGAGCGCAGCTCAGCATGGTTGGCCACCAAGTGTGTCTGGCCGCCGCCGCTGCCCCGCAGGTCGGCCTCCCAACGGCGCACGTCCTCGGCCAACGCCTGCTCGCGCTGGCGGGCATCCAGATCGTCGAACGGCAGCGTCCACAACAGGGCATAACCGTTGTGGCCAGTCGCCGGCAGGCGTGCTTCCAGTCGCTGCTGCGCCTGCAGCCGCGATTCGGGCACCGGCCACATGCGCGAGGCGCACCACACCACGATGGCCAGCACCAGCAGGCCTGCCAGGGTCCAGCCCAGTCCGCGCAGAATCTTCAACACAGCTTCCCTTCCATGTGCCGTTGCCACAGTCGATTCCCCAGCGTAATCGACCGGCAGTGACCGCTACAATGCGCGCATGTCGCTCGAAGCCCCCGCCCTGGTCCCCCGCCCCTCCCTGCAGCGCCTGTTCCTGACCGGCCTGCTCACCCTGCTGCCGATCTGGCTGACCTGGGTCGTGGTCAAGTTCGTGTTCGTGCTGCTGTCGGGCATTTCCAGCCCCTTGGTGGTACCGCTGTCCGAGCAGATCGCGACAAGCTTCCCGCACTACCTCGGCTGGGTCCGCGCCGAATGGATCCAGGACACCATCGCCCTGCTGGCCACCCTGCTGGTGATCCTGGCGGTGGGCGTGGCCAGCCGCCGCGTGCTCGGCCAGCGCCTGCTGCGCTGGGTGGGCGCGGTCATCAAGCGCATTCCGCTGGCCAGCATCATCTACGACAGCGCCAAGAAGCTGCTGGACATGCTGCAGACCGAGCCGGGCAGCACCCAGCGCGTGGTGCTGATCGACTTCCCGCACCGCGACATGAAATCGGTCGGCCTGGTCACCCGCGTGATCAAGGAACACGGCACCGACCGTGAGCTGGCCGCGGTGTATGTGCCAACCACGCCGAACCCGACCTCGGGCTATCTGGAAATCGTGCCGGTGGAACTGCTGACGCCGACCGACTGGACCGTCGACCAGGCCATGAGCTTCATCATTTCCGGCGGTGCCGTGGCGCCGTCCAGCGTGCCGTTCACCCGTGCCGGCGATCGCACCGGCGAACGCACCGAATGACCCCGGCGCCGATCGAGCGCCCGCTGCAGGACCGCGCGGTCCTGCTGTTCATCGTGCTGGCCGCGTTCTTCTGCGGCAATGCGGTGCTGGCCGAGCTGATCGGGGTGAAGATCTTCGCGCTGGAAGACACCCTGGGCATCGCTCCGCTGAACTGGAACCTGTTCGGCCAGACCGGCTCGCTCAGCTTCACCGCCGGCACCCTGTTGTGGCCGGTGGTGTTCATCATGACCGACACCATCAACGAGTTCTTCGGCAAGCGCGGCGTGCGCTTCATCTCGTGGCTGGCGGTGGTGCTGATCGGCTACGGCTTCCTGTTCGCCTTCGCGGCTATTTCGCTGGCGCCGGCCAGTTGGTGGGTCACGTCGATGGATGGCCACGGCGTGCCGGACTACCAGGCGGCATTCGCAGCGGTGTTCGGCCAGGGCATGTGGACCATCGCCGGTTCGCTGGTGGCCTTCCTGCTCGGCCAGCTGATCGACGTGGCGGTGTTCCATCGCATCCGCCAGGCCACCGGAGAACGCCACGTGTGGCTGCGTGCGACCGGGTCCACCGCGATCTCGCAGGTGGTGGACAGTTTCGTGGTGATCTGGATCGCCTTCGTGCTGGGCCCGCAACACTGGCCGACCTCGCTGTTCCTGGCGGTCAGCAGCGTCAACTACATCTACAAGATGGGCTTTGCGATCGCCCTGATTCCGTTGCTGTACCTGATGCGGCGTGCCATCACCCGCTATCTGGGTGCCGAGCGAGCCGCATCGTTGCGCGCCGCCGCTGCGGCTGACTGAAGCCCCAGCAGCAAAAAGCTGACTGCGCCTTCACGCTGGCCGTACGCGGCCGGATCGTGCAAGCTCCACGGTCTGTGTTCCACGGAAGCTCCTGATGCCGCATCCCACCCGCGCCCTGGCCGCCGCCATCGCCGCGTTGTTCCTGTTCAGCGCCGTGCCGTCGGCCGAAGCAGCGAAAAAGAAGGCCAGCCGCCCTGCCGCCGCGCAGACCCGCCAGGCCGCCAAGCCCAAGGCCCGGCCTGCCCGCGCTACCGCGCCGGCCCGTGGCAGTTCGGCGCGCCGCGCCACGCCGCGTCCGGTCGCACCGGCCCGCGCCGTACCCAAGCAGGTGCAGCTGGAGCGCCTGTATGACGAATACTGGGATGCCTCGATGCGGTTGAATCCGCTGCAGGCAACCTTCCAGGGCGAGGCCCGCTACAACGACCAGCTGCCCAACATCCTGTCCGCCGCGTGGCGCCAGCAATCGCACGACTTCACCACCGAGTGGCTGGGCAAGGTCGAGAAACTCGGCAGCGACGGCCTGCAGGGCCAGGACCTGCTCAGCTACGAGATCTTCGTGCGCGACGCGCGCGCTTCGCTGGCCGCCGAGCGCTACCCGAGCTGGATGATGCCGATCAGCCAGTACTACAACGTCGGCAGCATCATGGCGATCCTCGGTGCAGGTGCCGGCGCGCAGCCGTTCAACACCGTACAGGACTACGACACCTGGTCGCGCCGTTCGCTGGGCATTCCCGAGCTGTTCGACCAGGCCATCGACAACATGCGCCAGGGCATGAAGGCCGGCGTGGTGCAGCCACGCGACCTGATGGAAAAGGTACTGCCGCAGCTGGATGCAGTGATCAAGCCGACTGCTGAAGAGAGCATCTTCTGGTCGCCGATCCGCACCATGCCCAACACCATCGCGGCCGAGGACAAGGCCCGCATCAGCGCCGAATACAAGCGCATGATCGAACTGCGCATCATGCCGGCCTATCGTGCCCTGCGCGGTTTCATCGCCACCGAATACCTGCCCGCCTCGCGCACCAGCAGCGGCCTGGGCGCACTGCCCGATGGCCAGGCCTGGTACGCCAACCTGATCGTGCAGACCACGGCCAGCGACCAGACCGCCGCGCAGCTGCACGCGCTGGGCGAACAGCGCGTGCAGGAACTGCAGACGCAGATCGCCACGGTGATGAAGGACGCCAAGCTGCGCGGCACGCCGGCCAAGCTGCTGCGCAGCATGCGTAACGACCGCCAGTTCCAGTACGGCGACGCCAATGCGTTGATCAACCGCTATCGCCAGGTGCAGCAGCAGGTCAACGCACGCCTGCCGCAGGTGCTCGATACCCTGCCCAAGTCAACGCTGGACGTGCGCGCGGTGGAACCGGAGCGTGCACTGACCGCCGCAGCAGCGGCCTACCAGCCGTCTGCGGCCGGGCAACCGGGCGTGCTGTACGTGAACACCCGCGACCTGCCCAGCCGCAAGCGCTGGAACGTGCCGGTGCAGTACCTGCATGAAGCGATCCCCGGCCACCACGTGCAACTGGGCCTGCAGCAGGAGCTGGCCAAGCTGCCGCGCTTCCGCCGCCTGGGTGGCGATCTCGCCTTCGTCGAAGGCTGGGGCCTGTATGCCGAAACACTGGGTGAGAACCTGGGCATCTACACCGATCCCTACGACCGCATCGGCTACCTGTATTCGCGCCTGCTGCGCGCTGCCCGCGTGGTGGCCGACACCGGCGTGAACGCCCAGGGCTGGAGCAAGCAGCAGGCCGTGGCCTACCTGCAGAAGACCGTGGACATGAGCAGCGATGACGCCAACGCCGAAGTCGAGCGGATCATGGCCCAGCCCGGCCAGGCGCTGTCCAACGTGGCCGGCCTGACCACCATTGTCGCCCTGCGCGACAAGGCCAAGGCACGCCAGGGTGCCGCCTTCGACCTGCGCCGCTTCCACGCCGAACTGCTGAAGGATGGCTCGATGCCGCTGGACGTGCTGGACCGCAAGATGGAGCGCTGGATGGCGCAGCCGGCCAGCGCCACACCCGCGCCTTCACCCTGACCCCTCCGGAGCCGCCATGCGCCCTGCCGTCGCCCTGTTCGCCGCCGTGCTGGGCCTGCTGCCGCTGGCCACCTCCGCCGCACCGGTGCTGACCCCACCGGATGCGGGCATCGACGGCCTGATGCAGGCCTACGATGGCCAGGTACCCGGCGCCGCCGTGCTGGTACTGCACGACGGGCAACCGGTATTCCGCCGCGGCTACGGCCTGGCGGTGCTGGAGGACGGCACCACGGTCACCGCGGCCAGCAACTTCCGGCTGGCCTCGGTCAGCAAGCAGTTCACCGCTGCGGCGGTGCTGCTGCTGGTGGAGGATGGCCGGCTTGGGCTCGACCAGCCGGCCCGGCAGTGGCTGCCCGAGTTGCCGCCGGCTGCAGCGGCCATCACGATCCGCCAGCTGCTCTCGCACACCAGCGGCCTGCTCGACTACGAAGACCTGATGGACCCGGCGGACACACGGCAGGTACACGATGCCGATGTGCTGGCCCTGCTGTCGCGCCAGGACCGGCTGAACTTCGCACCGGGCACGCAGTACCGCTACAGCAACAGCGGCTATGCACTGCTGGCAATGATCGTCGGCCGCGCCTCCGGCCAGGATTTCGCGAGCTTTCTGCAGCAGCGCATCTTCCGCCCGCTGGGCATGGCGCATACCGTGGCCCACCAGGACGGCGAGGACACGGTCGCTGCACGCGCCTATGGCTACAGCTGGATCGATGGCCGTTGGCAACGCACCGACCAGAGCACCACCAGCGCCGTGCTCGGCGATGGCGGCATCTATTCCTCGCTGGACGACCTGGCCCGCTGGGATGCGGCGCTGTACGACGACCGCCTGCTGTCGAAAGCCTCGCGCCGCGCGATGTTCAGCCCGGCCACCGCAACACCCGAACCGGACGTGCCGCACTACGGCTTCGGCTGGCGCCTGAATGGCCCGGTGCAATGGCACAGCGGCGAGAGCATCGGCTTCCGCAACGTGATCGTGCGCCACCCGGAGAAGCACCTGACCGTGATCGTGCTGACCAACCGCAACGACCCCGAACCCTATCCGCTGGCGCTGAAGATCGCCCAGCGCTGGCTGGACACCCTGCAATGACCCGCGATGCCGACGCCCTGCTGGGCATCCACCACGCCGCACTGATCTGCAGCGACTACGCACGCTCGAAGGACTTCTACGTGCGCATCCTCGGCCTGCGCGTGCTGGCCGAGAACCACCGTGCCGCGCGCGATTCCTGGAAGCTGGACCTGGCCCTGCCCGACGGTGGCCAGCTGGAACTGTTCTCCTTCCCCTCGCCGCCGCCCCGTCCCAGCCGCCCGGAAGCACAGGGCCTGCGCCACCTCGCGTTCCGCGTCGCCCGGCTGGAACCCTTCATCCAGCGTCTGGCTGCGCATGGCGTGGTGTGCGAACCGATCCGCGTGGACGAATACACCGGCCGCCGCTTCACCTTCTTCGCCGACCCCGACGACCTGCCGCTGGAGCTGTACGAAGTCGGTTGAGCGTTCTTCAATCGAGATTCATCCACGCATGGCGTGGATCTACCGTGTCGACCAAGGTCGACACCTACCAACAGCCGCAGAAATCTGTCGGAGGCGGGGCGGTTTTGCCGTTGCCGTTGCCGTTGCCGTTGCCGTTGAGGTTGCCGGCCAGCGGCCGGCACTACTGCAGGTGCAGGGCGCAGCCCTGCAAAGCCCCCCTTCCCCATACCCCGCCGAATGGGTATACAGTCGACCCATGCCGGCAGCGTGCCGGAATGAACCCTGGGAGGGGACCATGCGCAAGACCTTCAAGACCCTGCTGCTGGCACTGCCGCTGTGCCTGGCCGCCCTGTCGGCACAGGCCGCCGACGGCGCCGCCGGCCGCTGGAAGACCATCGACGACAAAACCGGCAAGGTGAAGTCGATCGTCGAGATCAGCCAGGCCGCCAACGGCACGCTGACCGGCAAGGTGGTCGACATCCTGCACTCGGACAAGGGCCCGAACCCGGTCTGCGACGGCTGTGAAGGCGCCAACAAGAACAAGCCGGTGAAGGGCATGACCATTCTCTGGAACCTGAAGGCCGACGGCGCCAACAAGTGGTCCGGCGGCACCATTCTCGACCCGGCCAACGGCAAGACCTACAAGTCGAAGATGGAACTGCAGCCCGGCGGCACCAAGCTGGACGTGTCCGGCTGCATTGCCTTCATCTGCCGCGCGCAGACCTGGCAGCGCGAATAAGCCCCCAGGCCCCGCTTCATCCCCGTGACCCGGCTTCGGCCGGGTCACGTCGTTGCGGGCATGCGATACTCTGCGGTTCCCCCTCGGCTTCACCCCGCGACCATGACCCGTACCGCGCTCGTCACCACCGCCCTGCCCTACGCCAACGGCCCGCTCCACCTGGGCCACCTGGTCGGCTACATCCAGGCCGACATCTGGGTGCGCGCGCGGCGAATGAGCGGCGGCAAGGCCTGGTTCGTCTGCGCCGACGATACCCACGGCACGCCGATCATGCTGGCCGCGGAAAAGGCCGGGGTCACCCCGGAAACCTTCATCGCCAACATCCAGGCCAGCCACGAACGTGACTTCGCCGCCTTCGGCGTGGCCTTCGATCACTACGACTCGACCAATTCGGCGGCCAACAAGGCGCTGACCGAGCAGTTCTACCTGAAGCTGGAAGCGGCCGGCCACATCAGCCGCCGCTCGGTGGCGCAGTTCTACGACCCGGCCAAGGGCATGTTCCTGCCCGACCGCTACGTCAAGGGCATCTGCCCGAACTGCGGCAGCCCCGACCAGTACGGCGACAACTGCGAAGTCTGCGGCGCCACCTATGCGCCGACCGACCTGAAGGAGCCGCGTTCGGTCATCTCCGGTGCCACGCCGGAAATGCGCGATTCGGAGCACTTCTTCTTCGAGGTGGGCCACTTCGATGCATTCCTGCGCGAATGGCTGGCCGGCGATGTCGCCCTGCCGGGCGTGAAGGCCAAGCTGGGTGAGTGGCTCAATGCCGAAGGTGGCCTGCGCGCGTGGGACATCTCGCGCGACGCACCGTACTTCGGTTTCCAGATTCCCGGCCAGCCGGGCAAGTACTTCTACGTCTGGCTGGATGCGCCGATCGGCTACCTGTCCAGCTTCCAGACCCTGTGCGGCAAGCTCGGCGAAGACTTCGAAGCGCACCTGCGCGCCGGCACCACCACCGAGCTGCACCACTTCATCGGCAAGGACATCGTCAACTTCCACGGCCTGTTCTGGCCGGCGGTGCTGCATGGCACCGGCCACCGCGCGCCGACCCGCCTGCACGTCAACGGCTACCTGACCGTGGACGGTGCCAAGATGAGCAAATCGCGCGGCACCTTCGTGATGGCGCGTACGTTCCTCGATGCCGGCCTGGAACCGGAAGCGCTGCGTTATTACTTCGCGGCCAAGTCCGGCGGTGGCGTCGACGATCTCGACCTGAACCTGGGTGACTTCATCGCCCGCGTCAACGCCGACCTGGTCGGCAAGTTCGTCAACCTGGCCAGCCGCTGTGCCGGCTTCATCAGCAAGCGTTTCGACGGCCAGCTGGCCGCACAGCTGCCCGATGCGGCGCAGTACCAGCGCTTCGTCGACGGCGTGGCGCCGATCCGTGAAGCCTACGAGCGCAACGATCCGGCCGCGGCGATCCGCCTGACCATGACCCTGGCCGATGAAGCCAACCGCTACATCGACGACGTCAAGCCGTGGGTGATCGCCAAGCAGGAAGGCGCCGACGCGCAGCTGCAGGCGGTGTGCAGCCAGGGCCTGAACCTGTTCCGCGTGCTGGTCACCGCACTGAAGCCGGTGCTGCCGGCCACCGCCGCACAGGCCGAAGCCTTCCTGGCCGCACCGGTGAACGACTGGACCGAACTGGCGCAGCCGCTGCTGAGCCATCGCATCACCGATTACACCCCGCTGTTCACCCGTATCGACCCGAAGAAGATTGACGCCATGATCGACGCCTCCAAGGACACCCTGCAGCCGGTCTTGGCTGCCGCCCCCGCCGCCAAGACCGACGCCGCCAAGCCGGCCGCAGCGGCACCGGCACCGGCCAAGGACGAAGCCAAGGGTGCCGATGCTCCGGCCTACATCGGCATCGACGATTTCGCCAAGCTCGACCTGCGCATCGGCAAGGTGCTGGTCTGCGAGTTCGTGGAAGGTTCTGACAAGCTGCTGCGCTTCGAACTGGACGCCGGCGAGCTGGGCAAGCGCCAGATCTTCTCCGGTATCCGCGCCAGCTACGGCGAGCCGGAGAAGCTGGTCGGCCGCAGTGTGGTGTTCATCGCCAACCTGGCCCCGCGCAAGATGCGCTTCGGCCTGAGCGAAGGCATGATCCTGTCGGCCGGTTTCGACGGCGGCGCGCTGGCGCTGCTGGACGCCGACAGCGGCGCGCAGCCGGGCATGCCGGTCCGCTGATGCCCGCAGCGGGCGTGGTTGCGGCCACGCCCGCCGGCAGCACCGGCCTCGGGGCAACGCGATGGGAGGCAACGGAATGGAACTGGCGCTGTTCGACTTCGACCACACCGTGACCACCTGCGATACCTATGGCCGTTTCCTGCGCCGCGTGGCCACGGCCGAACAGCTGGCACAGGCGTGGTGGAAGGTCGGCCCGTGGCTGGCCGCATACAAGCTGAAACTGATCTCGGCCGAGCGCATCCGCGCGCGCGTCACCCGTTTGACCTTCAGCGACCGCCACAGCGATGACATCGCCACGCTGGCCGCCGGCTTCTCGCGTGAGTTCCTGCCCGACGTGGTGCGCCCGGAAATGCTGGAGCAGATCCGCTGGCACAAGGAACAGCAGCACACCGTGGTGATCGTGTCCGGCTCGCTGGACCTGTATCTGCGGCCGTGGTGCGAACAACTGGGCCTGCAGTTGATCTGCAACCGGCTGGAGAGCCAGGACGGCCGTCTCACAGGTCGCTATGCCGGTGGTGACTGTGGCCCGCGCAAGGTCGAGCACATCCGTCGCCAGTTCGATCTGTCACGCTACGTGCGCATCCATGCCTACGGTGACAGTTCCGAAGACAAGCCGATGCTGGCGCTGGCCCACGAGCGCTGGTTCCGTGGCAAGCCCTTGAAGTAACCCCAACGCGCAGCCTTCGCCACGCATGAGCCTGATTCCTCCCCTGACCGAACGCCTCGACCGCCTGCTGCCGCAGACCCAATGCGGGCAATGCGGCTACGACGGCTGCCGCCCGTACGCGCAGGCCATGGCGCGCGGCGAGGCAGGCGTGGACCGCTGCCCGCCGGGCGGCGACGCTGGCGCGCGCGCACTGGCGCAGGTACTGGACGTACCCGCCATTCCGTTTGATCGTTCGCGCGGCGAGCACAAGGCGCCGCAGGTGGCATTGATCGTGGAAGCCGACTGCATCGGCTGCACCAAGTGCATCCAGGCCTGCCCGGTGGATGCCATCGTCGGTGGCGCCAAGTACATGCACACGGTCATTGCCGATCTGTGCACCGGTTGCGAGCTGTGCATTCCACCGTGCCCGGTGGACTGCATCGAGCTGGTGCCAACGTAGCCACCAGACCAACCGGCAGTGGAGCGGCGGGGTAGAGTCGACTGTTTGTCGACTGCTCTTCGTTCCGGCGGCGCAAAACCCCGCGCTGCGCGCGATAGTCGACTAACCGTCGACTCTACCCTCCGCTGGTGGGACCTGACCTTGCCTGCCGTTACGGTACCGCCGCCGTCACTACGATCTCGACCTTCCAGTCAGCGTGGGCCAGCTTGGCCTCGACCGTGGCACGCGCCGGGGTCGCACCTTCGACCACCCACTCATCCCACGCCTTGTTCATGCCGTCGAAGTCAGCCATGTCGGCCAGGAACACCTCGGCGCGCAGCACGTGCTGGCGGTCACTGGCGACCAACGCCAGCAGCTTGTCGATTTCTGCCAGCACCTGCCGGGTCTGGCCGGTGATGTCCTGGCTGGTGTCTTCCGGAATCTGGCCGGAGAGATAGGCGACCTTGTTGTATACGGTCATTTCGGACATGCGCGGTCCGACGTCGTAACGCTCCATCATGGGCGTAGCTCCTGCGGTTGATCAGGCCTGCATTGTCCTCCAAACCGGTCGACGGTGGGTGCACGGGCATCCTCCGCGACACGTCACTACCGGACTCGGACGGTCCCACTGGTCAAATGACGATGACAGGCGCACGATGCGCCACGCCCGCGTTGACACCGCCCTCGCCCCTCCTGCCGCACCCTTGCGCCGATGACCGCCCCCGTCGACTCCACCACCGCCTCTTCCACGCCAACCTGGAAGCGGGTTGCCACCATCGTCATCCCCCTGCTGATCCTCGCCCTGGCCCTGCACGGCCTGGCCAACGAGTTCGACGAGCACGGCTATCGCGCCATCCGCCAGGCGTTCCGGCAGCTCAGCGGCACGCAGATCGCGCTCACCGTGGTACTCGGCCTGGCCAGTTACGCCTGCCTGATCGGTTTCGATGCCATCGGCCTGCGCCGCAGCGGCATCCGCGTGCACCCCGCGCGCGTCGGCATCACCGCCTTCCTTGCGCACACGCTGGGCCAGACCGTGGGTTTTGCCGCGTTGACCGGCGGCGCGGTGCGCCTGCGTGGCTACCGCAGCGCCGGCCTGGACCTGGCGCAGATCGGCCAGGTGGTGCTGATGAGCACGCTCGGCTTCGTGTTCGGTGCATGGCTGCTGATCAGTGTGGCGCTGTGCATGGAACCGGCTGCCGCAGCCTTGGCGCTGCCGCTGGATCCCAATGCGGTACGTATCGTCGGCATCGTCGCGTTGCTCGCCTACCTCGCCACGGTGCTGCTGGTCGGCCGCGATGGACGGCAGTTCAGCGTATTCGGTCATGCGTTGTGGCTGCCCGACCGCCGCACCATGATCGGTGTCACCGTGCTCAGCGTGATCGAGCTGGTGCTGGCCAGTGCCGCGTTCTACGTGCTGCTGCCGGACTCCACGCCGACCGGCCTGCCCGGCTTCGTCGGCCTGTACCTGGTGGCGGTGCTGGCCGGCCTGGTCTCGACCGTGCCGGCCGGCCTGGGCGTGTTCGAATGGAGCCTGCTGAAGCTGTTGCCGCAGGTGGCGCCGGCGGCGGTACTGGCGGCGGCGCTGATCTACCGCGTTACCTACTACGTACTCCCGCTGGTGCTGGCCACCCTGCTCGCCCTCGCACCTGCCCTGCGTCAGCCGCTGCAGGCCAGCGCCGGGGCGACCCGTGCCGGCTGGAACGCGCTGCGCCCGTGGCTGCCGCAGATCATCGCGCTGGCGGTGTTCAGCATCGGCGCCGCGCTGGTCATCGACGGCACGCTGCCGACGCCTCGCCGTCACCTGGTCAATGCCTCGCTGCCGATCCTGGAGACATCCCATCTGATCGGCAGCCTCAGCGGCGTTGCACTGCTGCTGATCGGCCAGGGCCTGGCCCGGCGCAGCCATGCGGCGTGGATGCTGGCGATGGTGGTGTGCGTGGTCACCCCGTTGCCGTTGTGGCTGCGTGGTGGCCAATGGCTGATCGCAGTTTCCGCAGTGCTGGTGGCGATGGCACTGTGGGCCGCACGCCGCGAGTTCTACCGCCAGGGTGCCCTGCTGGACGAAGCCTGGTCGTGGCCGTGGCTGCGCAATCTCGGCCTGGTGCTGGTTGCGGTCACCTGGCTGCTGTTCTTCACCTACAGTCATGTCGAATACCAGAACGAGCTGTGGTGGCAGTTCGCGGTGTCGGGCAATGCACCGCGCGCACTGCGTGCGTTGCTGGTGGTCGCCATCGCGCTGGTGATGTTCGGCCTGGCGCGGCTGCTGCACAGCACGCGCAGTCCGCTGCCAGCCGCCGATGAGGCCACGCTGCAGTCCCTGGCGCCGGTACTGGCCGGTGCCACCGATACCCAGGCCTGCCTGGTACTGACCGCCGACAAGGCGGTGCTGCGCGATGACGCGAAACAGGGCTTCGTGATGATGCAACGCTACGGCGGTTCGCTGATCGCGATGGGCGATCCAGTCGGCCCGCCTGACGTGGCGCGCGCGTTGATCTGGCGCTTCCGCGAGGAAGCCGACCGGCTGGGCCTGCGCCCGGTGTTCTACCAGGTGGGCGAGACCTACTGGCAGACCTACCTCGACCTGGGCCTGGGCCTGGTCAAGCTGGGCGAGGAAGCGATGGTGCCGCTGCATGACTTCGGCCTGGAAGGCCGCGAACGCGCCGATCTGCGCCAAGCCTGGAACCGGGGCAAGCGCGGTGGCCTGACCTTCCGCGTGGCACCGGTGGAGGAAATTCCCAGCCTGCTGCCGCGCCTGCACGCAATTTCCAATGCATGGCTGGAAGACAAGGCCGGCGATGAGAAGGGCTTCTCGCTGGGCAGCTACGACCCGGATTACCTGGTGCGCTTCCCGGTGGCGCTGGTCGAGGCCGAGGGCCAGATCGTGGCGTTCGCCAACCTGTGGCAGGCACCGGCCGGCGCCGAGCTGTCGGTCGACCTGATGCGTCACGTCAACGAAGCACCGAAGGGCACGATGGACTTCCTCTTCATCGAACTGTTCCTGTGGGGCCGCGCGCAGGGCTATGCGCGTTTCTCGCTGGGCATGGCACCGTTGTCCGGGCTGGCACAGCATCGGCTGGCCGGTCGCTGGAACCGACTGGCCGGTCTGCTGGCGCGGCACGGCGAACGCTTCTACGGGTTCAGTGGCCTGCGCCGCTTCAAATCGAAGTTCGATCCGCAGTGGCGGCCGCGCTATCTCGCGGCGCCCGGCGGCATGCATCTGCCGGCCGCGCTGCTGGATGCCACGCGCCTGATCTCGCTGGATCCGCGACGGAATTGAAGCCGCGATCCGCCGGGCATGACCCGGCGCTACCTGCCACCCGGTAGGTGTCGACCTTGGTGGACACGCTCATTCCACGGCACCTTCAGCCCCAGCGCCGACCAAGGTCGGCGTCTACCAACAGCCGTCGGGCATGGCTCGACGCTACATGCGCCTGGTAGGTGTCGACCTTGGTCGACACGCTCATCCCGCGGCGCCTTCAGCCCCGGCGCCGACCAAGGTCGGCGTCTACCAACAGCCGTCGGGCATGGCCCGGCGCTACCTGCCACCCGGTAGGTGTCGACCTTGGTCGACACGCTCATCCCGCGGCGCCTTCAGCCCCAGCGCCGACCAAGATCGGCGTCTACCAAACGCTACACCCCGCCCTTCAGGATCACTTCGGCGAGGCGGTCGTAGTCGCCACCGAAATGGTGATCGCCCGGCAGCTTCACCTTCCTCACGCCGTCATTGGCCGGCAGGTCCGGGCACAGCGCGTCCTCATCCTTGTCGCCGTACACGCACAGCGTTTTTTCCGCCGGCAGCCTGGCCACTTCCGGTGCGATCGGCAGGCCGTCGCCGCCACCGCCCAGCCAGTTGCTGACATGGAATTCGAAGTCGGCCTTCCTGCCCACCGACAGCAGCACGATGCGCTCCAGCGCCTCACGGGTGCCGACGTCGAGCTGGTTGATGGTGGCCGGCAGCACGTCGGCGCCCTGCGAGAAACCGATCAACATCACCTTGTCGCGGTGCCATTGCTGGCGGTAGTGGTCGATGATCTTCTGCAGGTCGCCCGCAAAGCCCTTCGGTGTGCGCTCGCTCCAGAAGTAGCGCAGCGAATCGATGCCGACGACCGCCACGCCATGCTCGTTGAGTGACGACGCCACGTTCTTGTCCAGGCCAGCCCAGCCACCGTCACCGGAGACGAACACCGCCAGCGTATCGCCGCTGCCGGTCGCCGGCATTTCCACCACGGGCAGGCCCTTCAGTGCAGCAGGCGGCGGTGCCAGGCTGACGCCGGCCTGCGCGCCGATCACCCGTGCCGCAGCCACCAGGCCCGGTGACGCATCACCGCGCGCGGTGCGTTTGAACTCGCGAGCCATCGCGACCTGCTGCACGAACGCGCTGGCCTGGCCGACCTTGCAGCCGCGGTCACCGGCCGCGCTCAACCACGGAAAATTCAGTTCAGCCGGCTGCAGCCTGTCGTGCTTCACACCATCGCCGCAGACCATGCGCTGGTGGTTGTGGTCCGGGCAGAAGCCGGTGGTCAGTACGCCGGCGAACACCTGGGTATCGGCCTGCGCTGCCAGCGAATAGGCCATCTCGGCACCTTCGCCATCACCGCCGACCAGCGGCAGGTGGTAGCCGGGCAGATGCAGCGAGGCCTGCAGCCAACGTGAGAAATTCTCGACGTCACCGGAACCGAACGAACAGGTCGGGTCCCCCTCGCGCTTGAGCACACCGCGCAGGTGCGCAATGTCCACTGCCGCGACCAGCGCGCCATCGGCACGCAGGGCCTCGATCGGCAGGCGGCTGGTGTCACCACCGGCCGTGGGTTCGTGGAACCAGATCACCACCCGTTGCGGCGTGCCGGATGGCATGTGCACCGGAATCTGCTCGAACCGCCCATGGCTGAACTGCTGCGGGGTCACGGCCGCCGTTGCCGGCAGCGCGGCCAGCGCCAGTACCACCCCCATTGCCCTGCCCAGCCCTGCACGCTTCATATCGCATCCCCGATGGAATGCGCACACGATACGCCGCCGCCGCGTGCACGGCACGTACCGGCGCAGGCCGTTGGGGATTCAGTGGGCCGCGGCCCGACGGCTGCGACGGTACAGCGCCATCGCCAGATACAGCAGCCAGCCAACGATCACCGCGATCACCACTTTCTGTCCCAGCCCACGCGGTGGTCCACCACGCCACAGCACATGCAGCCACAGCAGCACAAAGGCCAGCCATGCCCAGCCCCAGAGCAGGCCCGCAGCGGACTGCCAACCCGGTTCGCGGCGCAGATACCAGGCCTGCAGCAGCATGCCGACGCTGGCACACAGGAACGCCGTGTTGGCTGCCAGCCCATGGATGAACGGTGCCAGCAGCGGTGTTGCTTCAGGCAGCCAGCTGTCGCCGATGGCGACCGTCGCCAGGCCCAGCGCGGAAACCGTGAACAGCAATGGTGCGGCCGCACTGCGCCGCGGGCCGATGCTGCCGCGATACAGCGCAATGCCAAGCGCCGCAATGGCCAGCGCCAGCAGGCAGTAGGCAGCGCGCAATGCCAGCCCCCACGGCCCGTGCAGGTACAGGCTCAAGGTCGCCCGCACCCAGTCCAGATCACTGCGCGCAACCTGGGTCCACAGCGCGGTGGCCACGAACAGCACCAGTGCCACCAGCGCCAGCACCGCCGCCGGGCGTGCACGGCTCATGGTGCGGCCTCTGGATGCCGCGTCTTCCACTCGGCCAGCGCCTTGCGGTAGCGCTGCAGCTCATCGGAATACAGGTCCAGCACACACAGCGGGCAACCACTGCCGCAGCATTCGTTGGGGCCGGGTTCTTCCGGTGGCAGCGGGCGGGGATCGGGATCAGGGACGGACACGGTCGGAAACGGCAATCATTGGAAACAGGTCACCAGTGTACCGGGCCGGCTCAAACGCCCAGCTGACGTCGCAGGTTGTCACGGGCGGCCGCGTCCAGGCGCTGGTGGAAGAACTCGCTGAGGAAGATCCGCGGAGCGCGCAGCAGGCCCTGCAGGAAGCGGCGACGGCCGGCACGGTACAGGAAGCCCGGCACCACCCCTTTGTATTCTTCGGCCACGCCACGGTCATAGGCAGCGAACACCGGTTCCGGCGCGGCCAGGATCGCCATGTCGCAGTCCAGGAACAGCGCCGCCTCGGCATCCACATCCTCCGGACCAAGCGCGCCGTGGCGGGCGGTCAGCAGGATCAATTGCTCCACGCGAGCGGCGTCGACAGTGGCAAGCTCTGGCGCCTGTGTGATCGCCTGCAGAGCCAGCTGCGCCGAACGCGCCTCGTTGTCCTTGCGCCCCGCCTGGTAGATCGCATCGTGATAGAGCACGGCCAGATAGATCTCGGCCGGCTGCTTCCAGCCGGGGCCATCGGCGACCTCCTGGCAGTGCTGCAGCACCGCGCGCACATGGCCGAAGTGGTGGTAGGCCCGTGGCGGCGTTGCATAGCTGTCCTGCAGCGCCTGCCACTGCGCCGGGGCAAGCGTCAGCGGTGAGAAGTCCATGACCGGATCATCCCGCCTGTGCCGGCGCCGGGCAAGCTGGCGGTTTTTTCACCACGCACTCACAACGCTTGCCGGGCGGGGCCCGGAGCCAGTTGTCCACAGCTTTGTCGAGCGCTGGTCCACACCGGTTGTGGATGAACGCGGCGCCGACCAACGGTCGCTGCAGCCGGACATCCATGGGCATACACTCGCCACAGGCGGGAGCGCCCGCCGCTGCCGGGAACCGTCATGTACCGTTCTGCCGCCCATTGCCTCACTCTTTCGCTGCTGGCCTTCTGTGCTCCTGCCTTCGGCGCAGGCCAGGCACCGCCCGCCGATGTGGTGACGACCCCGACCATCACCGTGTCGGCCGCACGTGTGCCGACCCCGGAAGAAGTGTTCGCCATTCCCGCGGACCTGCGTGCGATGCTCCAGAAGCAGGTGATCCAGCGCAGCTACTCCCGCGACCAGCGGCTGCAGGCGCTCGTGGAGATGATCTTCGACCAGCACGGGCTGGACCTGCAGTACGACGCCAATGCGACCTACACCGTCAGCGATATCTGGCAGCACCGCCGCGCCAACTGCCTGGCCTTCACCCTGCTGTTCGTGACGCTTGCGCGGGAGGCTGGCATCCAGGCCCGCGTGCAGGAAGTCGGGCAGGTGGTGTCCTGGTACCAGGACCAGGACGCGGGCGTGGTCTACAGCGTCGGCCACGTCAACGCCGGTGTCGACGTCGGTGGGCGTTTCGGTACCGTCGATCTGGATCGCAATGTGCTCTATGACCGCCGCGGCCCGGTTCCCGTCAGCCGTGCGCGGGCGTTGGCGCACTTCTACAACAACCGGGGTGCGGAGCGCCTCGCCGACGGTGATTTCGTCGGCGCGCGTGCATTCTTCGACGCGTCCCTGGCTCAGGACAGCGGGTTCGCTCCGGTGTGGAACAACCTCGGTGTGCTCGACCACCGCGAAGGCAACAACGAGGCGGCGCGGCAGGCGCTGGACCGATCGCTGCAGCTGGAAGGCCGCCAGGATGCCGCACTGACCAATGCCTCCGCGCTGTTCCGCAGCCTGGGCTTGACCGCGCAGGCACAGTCACTTGAGCGCCGGTTGAAGTCGGTGCAGCGCGAAGACCCGTTCGCGCAGTACATGTTCGGCGCCAAGGCCGAACGTGCCGGCCAGCTGGACCAGGCGATCCGCTATTACCGGCAGGCCGTGCGCCTGTATGACACCGCGCATCAGTTCCACTTCGGGCTGGCACGCGTCTATTTCCTGGCTGGCCAGCTCAAGCGCGCCGATCGCGAACTGCTGCGTGCGCAGGAACTGGGGGGCGCGCCGGAGCAGGCGCGCTACCAGGCCAAGCTGGACAGCCTGGCCCGCTGGCGCGCGCAGCAGCAGGCCAAGCGCTGAAGGCGATCAGGCCTTCTTGAGGAAGCAGGTCTTCAGGACCAGGCCCTTGATCTTGTCCGAGTTGCCTTCGATGTGCTCGGCGTCATCCTCGACCAGGCGGATGTTGCGGATCACGGTGCCCTGCTTGAGCGGGATCGAGGAGCCTTTGACCTTCAGGTCCTTGATCACGGTGACGGTGTCGCCGGCCTGCAGGGTGTTGCCGTTGCTGTCACGCACGACCAGGGTGGAACCGGCGCTTTCCTCGGCGGTCCATTCGAAACCGCAGTCGGCGCAGATCCACAGCGCACCATCGGCGTAGGTGTTTTCCAGGGTGCACTGCGGGCAGGCGGGGGCAGAAGACATCAGCAAGTACCTCAAAGTGAATCAACAGCCGCCATTGTAACCGCCTGGCTCCCTGCCCTTTTCCGGCCAGCGCCCGGCGGCTCGCATGACCCGATCCGGAACCCCCACCCAGAACAGAAGGCCGCAGGAACTTGCAGTCGGCGACGAACTGCAGCAGAGTGCGCGGCCCCTGATCGCCCCCGGAACTCCCCATGCGCCTCGGCATCGACTTCGGTACCAGCAACTCCGCCGCCGCCATCGTGCATGAGGGGAAACTGCTGCCGATCCGCTTCGGCGACGCCGAGCAGTTCCGTACCAGCGTGTACTTCCCTGGCGTGGTGCCCGACCCGGACGACTTCCAGCTCGACGCCGGCCAGGAACACGAGCTGCAGCAGATGATCGACAGCGCCGCGCGCGCGGCCCGCGCCGCCGGCCAGGAACGCACGCCGCAGGCGCTGCGCCGCGAAGCCCTGCGCGCACTGCGCCGGGAATGGATGGAAGCCCGCGCCGGCAAGGAGCGCAGCGCCAGCGACCTGCTGCAGAACGCGGTCTACGGCGACGACGCGCTGGAAGCCTATTTCGAGGAACACGAAGGCAACCTGGTGCAGAGCCCGAAGTCGATGCTGGGCTACAACCTGCACCCGCGCGCGAAGCAGACCATCACCGGCATCGCCGCGCACATCCTCGAGCACATCCGCCTGACCGCCAGCGCCCAGCTTGGCCAGCCGCTGCGTGCCGCCCTGCTCGGCCGCCCGGTGCAGTTCCGCAGCTCGATCGGCGCGGCCGGCAACGATCAGGCACTGGACATCCTGCGCGAAGCCGCCACCCAGGCCGGTTTCGACCAGATCGATTTCCTCGAGGAACCGGCCGCGGCGGCCATGCATTACCACGCCGAAAGCCGCGAGCGGCACCAGGCGGTGATCGTTGACATCGGAGGCGGTACCACCGATATCGCCCACGCCGAGGTTGGTGGCGATGCTGCGCCGCGCATCCACCGCGCCTGGGGTATCGCCCGTGGCGGTACCGACATCGATCTGGCGCTGAGCCTGTCCAGCTACATGCCGCTGTTCGGCCGCGGCATCACCCGCGTGCCCGCCCACCACTATGTGGAAGCCGCCACCGTGCAGGACATGACGCGCCAGCGCGACTTCCGCCAGCACAAATACGACCACGTCGACGAACCGTGGGGCGCGCGCCTGCAGGCCCTGCAGGACACCGGCAACACCGCCCGCCTGTACCGCGATGTCGAACGCGCCAAGATTGCCCTCAGTGCCGCCAGCGAACACCGCAGCACGCTGGACTACATCGCCCGCGACCTGCATGCCGACAGCAGCGCCGACGGCCTGGCCGCCGCCGCCCATGGCTACCTGGAGCAGATCTGCGAGCTGCTGGCCCAGGTCCGCAGCGACATCGGCGGCGACCCGGACGCGGTGTTCCTGACCGGTGGCATGTCCCGTGCCGGCTACCTGCGCCAGGCCGTAGCCGAGGCCTTCCCGGGGGCCCGCATGGTCCACGGCGAGCCCTCGCTGGGCGTGGTCCAGGGCCTTGCGCTGGCGGCAGCCAGCCAGGATTAACAAAACGTTACGCGGTCTAAGTTACTCTTGGTCGGCTAGAACCACGCTGCACCTTCCGCCGGCCACGCCGGTGTGTGTCCACAGTGCAGCCTGGCCCGCCCCGCGGGCCTAGCGGCCATGCCTTCCTGGCTCGTTCATGGTCCGCGCAGCACCTGAGCCGCCATCGAGACCCGCTTTGGGCACCCGCCAGGCCCCTGTGGCCTTACAACCTGACGCAGCACCTGCACCCATCGACTGCCGCCGTTGTGACGCGGTCTGTTGCCGGCTGCCCGTGCTGCTGCAGCCCGGCGACCACGTGCCCGGCCAGTTCCTGTCACGCGACACCCACGGCCGTGCCGTGATGGCGCGCAACGAGGAAGGCTGGTGCGCGGCGATCGATCCCTATCACCTGCGCTGCACGATCTATTCGCAGCGCCCGGCGATCTGCCGCCAGTTTTCGATGGGCGGCGATGACTGCCGCCGCGAGCGGCAGGACTACCTGCGCCAGGCCGATGCCTGGGCGCTTTCCTCCCCTTCCACCTGACAGGAGCAACCATGCCCCGCAAGGCAAAGACCCCCGCGAAGGCCAGCAACAGCATCCGCAGCGAACGCAAGGGCGCGGCCGCCAGCACTGTGGTCAGCAGCGATTCGATCGCTTCGGACCTGGCAGCGTTCCGCAAGGCCGGTGGCAAGATCGAAGTCCTCGGCACCACCTGGGCGCTGAAGAAAGCCAGCTGACCCAGTACCGACCGCGGCGGCGCTGCCGCCGCGGCCTGCCGGATCGCGTTCAGCGGTCCAGGCGTACCCGCACACTGCCCGAATGCGACTGGATGCGGATGTCACCATCACCGCCGCCCAGACGCGTATCGAGGTGGCTGCCCGGCCCATAGCGCGGCCGCTCCACCTGCCCGGCGTCACTGTTGATCGAACCACTGAAGCTGTTCACCGACAGCTGTGCCGACACCGTGCGCGGCAGGCTCAGCGTGACCGAGGCACTGACCGATTCGACGTTGATGCGGCCGCCGGGAGCCAACCCGGCCGCTGCCAGATCGATGCTGCCCGAGACGGTCTCCACCGCCAGCCGCTGCACGCGCCCGGCGTCCACCTCGACCCGGCCGGACACCGTCTGCGCACCGATATCACCGGACACGCCGCCGCCGGCCTCGATCCGGCCACTGACCGTGTTCACGTCCAGCTTCGGCGTCTGCAGGCGTGCGCTGACGCTGCCACTGACCGTGTTGAGCTTGCTGTCGCCACTGCGGCCAGCCGCGCTCAGGCTGCCGCTGACCGTGTCGGCCTGCAGCCGTCGCACATCGATGCCACTGATGTCCTGGCTGGCGCTGACCGTGCTCAGCAGCAGCTCCACCGAGCGCGGCACGTTCAGTACCAGCGTCGCGCCACCATTGCTGCTGCGGCGCGGGTATTCGATCTCCCAGCGCACACGGTTGGCACTTTTCTCCTGACGCAGCTGCAGGCCGTCGCTGAGCGTGCCGGTGAGCTGCACGTCATTGCGGTCCCAGCCACGCACGGTCACCTTGCCGGCCACATTGCTCAGCTCGATGCGACCGCCCGCGGCCAGGGTGTGGCGCTCGTCGATGCGGGTGTCGGCCAGCGCCACGGCAGGGGCCAGCAGCAGCGCGACACAGCAGGAAATCAGGGTTCGGGTCATGGGGGTCTCCTCAGGTCGTCAAGCCGGACTCGGCGGCATAGGCCGCCTGCCGGGTCAGTTCCAGCCGCAGCGCGTAGGTGCGCTTGAGCTGGCCAAGCAGGTGCGGCGCACGTGGGTCCTGCGCCAAGGCGGCACGGATCTGCGCTGCGCTTTCATCCAGTTCGTGCAGCGCCGGCTGCCATTCCGGCGCCCGTCCATCGGGCAGCGAAGCGACGGCCTGCTGGTACTGCTCGGTCATCGCCGCCGCCTGCAGCTGCAGCGCTGAAGGTACCGGCACCTCCGGCTGCGCATGCCGCCACGGTGCCACCGCGTAGAGCGCCAGGCTGGCCGCCAATGCCGCACCGACCGGCAGCCACCAGCGACGCCGCGAGCGCGCTGGCAGGGCCACCACGTTGTCGCCCGGCGCAGGTGCCGCCTGCGGTTCACGCGGCGGCAGCTGCGCCGACAGGCGTGCCCAGCCATCGGTGGGTACGCCGCGTTCGGTCGGCAGCGCGCGCAGCCGGGCCAGCAGATCGTGGTCGGAATCGTGGTCGTGTGTACTCATGTCATGTCTCCCAGCCGTGCGCGCAACAGGCCGCGCGCACGATGCAACTGTGCCTTGGAACTGCCGACGGCCATCTGCAGCTGTTCGGCGATTTCCTGGTGTTTCCAGCCTTCGATGTCGTGCAGTACCAGTACCGCACGTGCCCGTGGCGGCAGTGTCGACAGTGCCCGTTCGAGGTCGCGTTCGGTGCCGGCGCAACGATCGTGCACTGCCAGCTCCTGCAACCCTCCGTCCACTTCGTCGAGGCTGTCGTGATCCTGCCCGCCCGCACGTCCGCGCAGCTCCATCAGTGCCGCGTTGACGCCCAGCCGGTGCAGCCAGGTCGACAGGCTGCTCTCGAAACGGAAGCCCGGCAGCGCCTTCCACGCCTGCAGGAACGCTTCCTGCAGCGCGTCCTCGGCGCGTGCCTGCTGGCCGCCACACAGCCGCCACAGCACAGCGAATACACGGGGCGCGTGGCGCCGGTACAGCAGTTCGTAGGCAGCGGTGTCACCGGCGGCCGCCGCCCGCACCAGGGCGGGTTCATCGACGGCGTCGTTGGCGGCAGGCGGCGCGGGCATGGTGGTGTCGAGCATATCGCTTGGATGCGGCGACCCGGGAAAAGGTTTAGAGCCGATCGATGATCGATGGCATGCAACCTTTTGGGTGGCTGCTGCATCCATGAAAGGTCCTTCGCGAAATTGCCGTCCAGGAGTCCTGCCATGTCCAGCCCATCCTGCGCCGCCCTGCTGGTGATCACCGCCTGTGTCCTGCTGCAGGCGCTGGGCCTGTCACTGCAGCTGCGTCCCGACAATGGCCGCGCCTGCCTGCAGCAGCACCGCCAGGAGCTGGTGTGCGTGGCCTGGAACCCGGCGGTCGAATCCCCCGCACGCGCCGGGTAACATCAGGGGCCGTTCCCGCCGCCTGTTTTCGCCCCATGATGTTGTCGCTGAAGGATCACCTGCCCGCCTGGACCCACCCGTGGTTGAACTACGCCGGCGTCGCCCTGCAGATCGTACTGGTGCTGCTGGTCGCATGGCTCCTGCGCGTGCTCGCCCGTCGCCTGATCCGCCGCTTTGCCGAGCACTACACGCTGCCGCCGGAAATGGTGATGGGCGCGCGCCGGATCACCAGTTTCGTGGTCTATTTCAGTGCCCTGCTGTACATCCTCAGCCTGCTCGGCGCGAAGCCGTCGGTGCTGTGGACCGCGTTCACCGGCTTTGCAGCCGTGGGCGCGGTGGCCTTCTTCGCGGCGTGGAGCGTGCTGTCCAACATCTTCTGCACGCTGCTGATCTTCACCACCCGCCCGTTCCGCCTGCACGACTGCATCGAGGTGCTGGAAAACGGAGAGAAGCCGGGCCTGAAGGGCCGGGTGATCGACGTGAACCTGATCTACACCACGCTGCAGGAGACCGGCGACGGCCACGAGGGCACGGTGCTGCAGCTGCCGAACAACCTGTTCTTCCAGCGCACGGTGCGCCGCTGGCGCGACCCGGCGCAGGCCCCCGGCGGCATCCAGGGCGACGGCTGAGGGTGGTTTTCGGCAGGGCTGCTCCCTGCACCCGCTATGAGCTGGAGCAACAGCACCAGCAACAGCAAAGGCGAAAACAAAAGCCGGCATTCCGTGGGTTGGCGGGATGGATCCGGTGGCGGGAGACGCCGTAAACCCGTCCATGAAGTGACCCCCGAGACTTGGACGGGGTCAGGCGGCCGATTGGGCCTGCTCCCGGTACTTTATCGGGCTCAGACCTTTCAGTTTCAGTTTGATGCGCTCTTCGTTGTAGTACTGGATGTATTCCACCAGCCCAGCCTCCAGACTCTCGAGGCTGTCAAAGCTGTTCAGGTAGAAGAACTCCGACTTCAGCGTTCCAAAGAAGCTCTCCATCGCCGCATTGTCCAGGCAGTTGCCGCGCCGGGACATGCTTTGCTTCAACGAGTGCTTTTCCAGCATATGCCGGTAGTTTTCATGCTGGTACTGCCAGCCCTGGTCGGAGTGGATCATGGGGCGCTCATCCGGGGAAAGCTTCTTGATGGCCTCCTCCAGCATTTGACCCACCAGATCAAATACGGGCCGACGCTTGATCTGATAAGCCACGATTTCACCGTTGTAGAGGTCCATGATCGGCGACAGGTACAGCTTCATGCCCTGCACCTTGAACTCGGTCACGTCAGTCACCCACTTCTGGTTGGGCCGCTCGGCATGGAACTGGCGATTGAGGTCATTGCCAACCACAACATTGGCCGCCCCCTTGAAGGCCTGGTAGCGCTTCACACGCACCCGCGATTTCAGTCCCATCTCCCCCATCAGGCGCTGAACCCGCTTGTGATTGGTCCGATGACCCTGATTGGCTAATTCCAGCGTCACCGTGCGATAGCCATAGCGCCCTTGGCTTTGATCGTAGATTGCACGGATGCGCTCGCACAGGGCTGCCTCATCCTGATCCGGATGGGCCAGGACATGGTTCTGGTAATAGAACGTACTGCGTGACAGCTCAGCTGCTTCGAGCAGAAGCGACAGCGTATGAACCTGCCTCAATCCTTGGACGGCTTGCGCTTTGCGTCCTGCGCCGCCTGCTCTTCCCGGATCAAGGCATCGAGTTTTTTTAGGTAGTCGGTCTCCGCACGCAGATAGGCGACTTCCTTGAGCAGCTCATCGCGGCTCATATCCTCAGGTGGCTTGGACGAACGGGTCTTTTTCATCGGCTTTCGGGGCGGCGGCGGAGGGGGTGCCAACGCTTGGGCACCGCCTTGAGCATACAGGCGCCGCCATCGTCCCACCGCGCCGGCATCGCCAATTTGAAAGTAGGTGGTGGCCTCCCGCCCGGACAAGCCGTCCTGGCTCATCTTCTCCAGGACAGCCAGTTTGAACGGGAGGTCATAGGACCGGGCCTGGCGATGAAATCCCCGCCTACCATGCAGCCGATAGGTCGCCACCCAGCGCCTGACCGTGGAGAACTCCAGGCCGTGGCGACGGGCAATGGCTTTGACCGATGTGGAGGTCTTGCAGGCCTCTTTGGCGACCTGCAGTTTGAAACGCGCGTCGTATTTGTTCATGTATCCCTCGGGGTTGGATCTGGTGTCCAACTCCCGGGGGTCACTTCACCATGGAGGCTCGGTCGCGCCATCCATGGCGCTCACGCCCCCGCAACCGGACCCACCCCGCCTTCGACAGTTTTCTGCGGTCTGTCGGAACGGCTCTGACCCCGGATACATTTCGATATCTGACAGACGTGTCGACCAAGGTCGACACCTACCAACAGCCGAGTGAACCTGTCGAAGGTGGGGCGGTGTCGGATTGCGGGGTGTCAGCCGCATGGATGCGGCTGCCAAGCCTACAGGGACGTACTTGCGGCGTCCCCGCAGTCCGACACCGCCCCACCAACCCACGGAATGCCGCTCTGGCTTTTGCTTTGGCTCTGGCCGTTGCATTGAGCAGGTGCAGGGCGCAGCCCTACCGAAACCCACCCAACCATGACTGCAGTCACTTGCCCGGACGCGCCGCGCTGGCGAAAGTCGAGGAGTTGACGTGATCGGTCCGGCCCGTTGCCAACCGCACGCAAGCGAGAGAGAGAAACGCTGTGCAACGACGTGAGTTCCTGGCTTTTTCCGGTCTGGGCCTAGCGGGCCTGCTGCTGCCGCATTCCCGTGCCATCGCCGCCGAGCAGCTGCTCGCCCCGGTCGATACCGCCCAGCGCAGACGCCTGGCGGACGTTGCGCTCGCCGCCGCACGCACCGCCAAGGCCAGCTACTGCGACGTGCGCATCGGCCGCTATCTCAACCAGTCGGTCATCACCCGCGAGCACCAGGTCGGCAATGTGACCAACCGCGAATCGTCCGGTGTCGGCGTGCGGGTGATCGTCAACGGCGCCTGGGGCTTTGCCGCTACCCACCAGCAGACCGAGGCTGCCGTGCGCGCGGCGGTCGAGCAGGCCGCAGCGATCGCCCGCGCCAACGCCGGCATCCAGACCCGGCCGGTGCAGCTGGCACCGACGCCGTCGGTGGGCGAGGTGCGCTGGCAGACCCCAGTGCGCAGGAACGCGATGACGGTGCCGATCCAGGACAAGGTCGAGCTGTTGCTGGCACTCAACGCCGCCGCGCTGAATGCGGGCGCCGACTACATCAATTCCACCCTGTTCCTGGTCAATGAACAGAAGTACTTCGCCTCCAGCGACGGCTCGTTCATCGACCAGGACATCCATCGCATCTGGCTGCCGTTCACTGCCACCGCCATCGACAAGGCCAGCGGCAGGTTCCGCACTCGTGCCGGCCTGTCCTCGCCGATGGGCATGGGCTACGAGTTCCTTGATGGCGATGCGCGCGGCAAGGTGCAGCTGCCCGGTGGCATCACCGCCTACCGCGATTCCTACGACCCGGTCGAGGACGCCATCGCCGCCGCCCGCCACGCGCGCGAGAAGCTGAAGGCGCCGTCGGTGAAGCCGGGCAAGTACGACCTGGTGCTGGACCCGTCCAACCTGTTCCTGACCATCCACGAGAACGTTGGCCACCCGCTGGAGCTGGACCGCGTGCTCGGCTACGAAGCCAACTACGCCGGCACCAGCTTCGCCACGCTGGACAAGCGCGATGCCGGTTTCCGCTGGGGCAGCGACATCGTCACCTTCTTCGCCGACAAGACCCAACCGGGCAGCCTCGGTGCGGTCGGCTACGACGACGAAGGCGTGAAGACCCAGCGCTGGGATCTGGTGCGCGACGGCATCCTGGTCGATTACCAGGCCACCCGCGATGAGGCCCACATCCTCGGCCGCGACGCCTCGCATGGCTGCAGTTACGCCGATTCCTGGTCCAGCGTGCAGTTCCAGCGCATGGCCAACGTTTCACTGGCACCTGGCAAAAAGCCACTCAGCGTCGAGGACATGATCAAGGACGTGGAGAACGGCATCTACATCCACGGCCGCGGGTCGTACTCGATCGACCAGCAGCGCTACAACGCGCAGTTCGGCGGCCAACTGTACTACCAGATCAAGGACGGAAAGATCGCCGGCATGGTCGAGGATGCGGCCTACCAGATCCGCACGCCGGAGTTCTGGAACGCGTGCACTGCCATCTGCGACGAGCGTGACTTCCGCCTGGGTGGTTCGTTCTTCGACGGCAAGGGCCAGCCCGGCCAGGTCTCGGCGGTCTCGCACGGTTCGTCCACCACCCGCTTCAACGGCATCAACATCATCAACACCGCGCGCAGTCTCGGCGCTTGAGCCACCCATCCTTCGACATGGAGAGCAGCCTTGCAAAGACGTGACTTCCTGGCCCTGACCGGGCTTACCGCGGGCGGGCTGATCGTGCCCTCCTTCTTCGGCAAGGCGATTGCCGCCGAGCAACTGCAGAGCACGCTGGACCTGGGGCTGAAGAAGCGCCTGGCCGATGCAGCACTGGCCGCTGCCCGCCAGGCCGGTGCCACCTACTGCGACGTGCGCATCGGCCGCTACCTGCGGCAGTTCGTGATCACCCGCGAGGACAAGGTGCAGAACGTGGTGAACACCGAGTCCACCGGTGTTGGCATCCGCGTGATCGTCAACGGTGCGTGGGGCTTCGCCGCCACCAATGCGCTGGGTACGGCCGATGTAGCCAAGGCCGCGCAGCAGGCCGCAGCAATCGCCAAGGCCAATGCCGGCGTGCAGACCGCACCGGTACAGCTGGCCAAGGCGCCGGGCGTGGGTGAGGTGAGCTGGCGCACGCCTATCCGCAAGAATGCGATGGAAGTGCCGATCAAGGACAAGGTCGGCCTGCTGCTGGACGTCAACGCTGCGGCGATGGGCGCCGGTGCCAGCTTCGTCAACTCGATGCTGTTCCTGGTCAACGAGCAGAAGTACTTCGCCTCCACCGATGGTTCCTATATCGACCAGGACGTGCACCGCATCTGGGCACCGATGACGATCACCGCCATCGACAAGTCCAGCGGCAAGTTCCGTACCCGCGAAGGCCTGTCCTCGCCGATGGGCCTGGGCTACGAGTATCTGGACGGCGCGGCTGCCGGCAAGGTGGTCAGCCCGAATGGCGTGGTCAACTACAGCTCTTCCTACAACATGAAGGAAGATGCCATCGCCGCCGCCAAGCAGGCGCAGGAGAAGCTGAAGGCCCCGTCCGTTAAGCCGGGCAAGTACGATCTGGTGCTCGACCCGTCGCACACCTGGCTGACCATCCATGAGTCGATCGGCCACCCGCTGGAGCTGGACCGCGTGCTCGGCTACGAAGCCAACTACGCCGGCACCAGCTTCGCCACCCTGGACAAGCGCGAACAGCATTTCCAGTACGGCAGCGAACTGGTCAACATCTTCGCCGACAAGACCCAGCCGGGCAGCCTCGGTGCGGTGGCGTACGACGATGAAGGCGTGAAGTGCAAGCGCTGGGACCTGATCAGCAACGGCAAACTGGTGGATTACCAGACCATCCGCGACCAGGCCCACATCCTCGGCAAGACCGAGTCCGACGGCTGCTGCTACGCCGACTCGTGGTCCAGCGTGCAGTTCCAGCGCATGGCCAACGTGTCGATGGCACCGGGCAAGAAGCCGCTGAGCGTGCCGGACCTGATCAAGGACGTGGAGAACGGCATCTACATCATCGGTGATGGTTCGTTCTCGATCGACCAGCAGCGCTACAACGCGCAGTTCGGCGGCCAGCTGTTCTACGAGATCAAGAACGGCCAGATCACCCGCATGCTGGAAGACGTGGCCTACCAGATCCGCACACCGGAGTTCTGGAACGCCTGCACCGCCGTGGCCGACGAGCGCGACTACCGCCTGGGCGGTTCGTTCTTCGACGGCAAGGGCCAGCCGGGCCAGGTTTCGGCGGTCTCGCACGGTTCGTCGACTGCGCGCTTCAACGGCATCAACGTCATCAACACCGCACGCAGCCTCGGCTGATCGGTCAGGAGCCCTTACACCATGAGTATCTTCACCGAAGCCCAGGCCAAGGCCATCCTCGACAAGGTCATCGCCCTGTCCAAGGCCGACGAATGCACCGCCGTGCTGGCCGGCGCGATCAGCGGCAACATCCGTTTCGCGCTGAACAACGTCTCCACCAGTGGCATCGTCGACAACACCGAGCTGGCGGTCACCGTCGCCTTCGGCAAGCGCGTCGGCACGGCCTCGATCAACGAGTTCGACGACGCCGCGCTGGAACGCGTGGTGCGCCGTGCCGAAGACCTGGCGCGCCTGGCGCCGGAGAACCCGGAGTTCATGCCGGCCATCGGCAAGCAGAGCTATCGCGCCAGCCCGACCTTCAGCGAATCCACTGCAGCGATCGATCCGGCGTTCCGCGCCAAGGTCGCCGCCGATTCGATCGCCCCGTGCCGTGGCCACGGCCTGATCGCCGCCGGCTTCCTCGAAGACGGCCAGGGCTTCCAGGCCACCGCCAACAGCAACGGCAACTTCGCCTACCAGCGCACCACCAACTTCGATTACACCTGCACCGTGCGTACCGAAGATGGCCGCGGTTCGGGCTGGGTCGGCCGCAACCTGAAGGATGCGGCCGACTTCAAGGCCGACCAGGACATCCGCATCGCCATGCGCAAGGCCACCGAATCGGCCGAAGCCAAGGCGCTGGAGCCGGGCAAGTACACGGTGATCCTGGAACCGGCCGCGGCCGCCGGCCTGATCAGCTTCATGATGAACTTCTTCAGCGCACGCTCGGCCGATGAAGGACGCAGCTTCCTGTCGAAGAAGGGCGGCGGCAACAAGCTGGGCGAGCAGGTCTACGACCCGCGCGTGACCATGATTGCCGACCCCTGGCATCCGGATGCACCGGTGCTGCCGTGGGACGGCGAAGGCATGCCGCGCGAACGCATGGCGATCATCGAGAACGGCAGGATCGCCAACCTCGACTACTCGCGCTTCTGGGCGCAGAAGCAGGGCAAGACCGCCAAGGCCACGCCGGGCAACCTGCTGATGAGCGGTGGCGACAAGAGCACCGCCGAGCTGGTGCGCGGTACCCAGAAGGGCATCCTGGTCACCCGTACCTGGTACATCCGCATGGTTGATCCGCAGACCGTGCTGCTGACCGGCCTGACCCGCGACGGCACCTTCTACATCGAGAACGGCCAGATCAAGCACCCGGTGAAGAACTTCCGCTTCAACGAATCGCCGGTGATCATGCTCAACAACATCGAAGAGCTGGGCAAGCCGGTGCGCGTGGCCGGTGATGAATCCAGCTACGTGATGATGATCCCGCCGATGAAGCTGCGCGATTTCACCTTCACCTCGCTGTCCGACGCGGTCTGATGGATCGCCGGGCCTGCCTGCGCTGGTTGGCCGCTGCCGCTTCGGCGGCGGTGCTGCCGGCCTTGGCGCAGTCAGGCCCGCGCAGTTCGCGCTACGACTTCTGGTTCACCCGCCTGCAGTACGACTCCGGCGATTGGGATGTGGACGCGCGCATGCCGTCCAACCTGATCACCTCGCTGATTGACTACACCTCGCTGCGCGTGGATCCGCAGGAACACGTGGTGGCGCTGGCCGACCCGCGCATGCTGGAAGCGCCGTTCTGCTACCTGGCCGGGCACACACTGGTGGAGTTCAACGCCGCCGAGCGGCAGAACTTCGTGCGCTACGTGCGCAATGGCGGCTTCGTCTTCGTCGACGACTGCAACCATGATATCGACGGCCTGTTCGCCACCTCGTTCGAGGCGCAGATGGGTCGCCTGTTTGGACCGAAGGCATTGCAGAAGCTGCCCAACAGCCACGCGCTGTACCGCAGCTTCTTCCGCTTCCCCGATGGGCCACCGGCCACCAGCTTCGAGCTCAACGGCTGGGGCGACGACCTGGTGCACGACTACCTGAAGGGCATCGAGGTCGACGGCCGCCTGGGCCTGCTCTACAGCAACAAGGACTACGGCTGCGAGTGGGACTACGACTGGCGCAACAAGCGTTTCCTGGCCGAAGACAACACCCGCTTCGGCGTCAACATCGTGATGTACGCGTTGAACAATTGATAGGACCTGCACGCCCATGACCACCGCTGACCTCGACTCCCTGCTGCCGCGCCTGCACGATCTGCGCGCTGCGCTCGCACGCGCGGTGGTTGGCCAGAACACCGTGGTCGAGCAGCTGCTGATCGGCCTGCTGGCCGGCGGCCACTGCCTGCTGGAAGGCGCCCCGGGACTGGGCAAGACCCTGCTGGTGCGCTCGCTCGGACAGGCGCTGGAACTGCAGTTCCGGCGCGTGCAGTTCACCCCCGACCTGATGCCCAGCGACATCCTCGGTACGGAGTTGCTGGAGGAAGATCACGGCACCGGCCATCGCCATTTCCGCTTCCAGCAGGGCCCGATCTTCACCAACCTGCTGCTGGCCGACGAACTCAACCGTACCCCGCCCAAGACCCAGGCCGCGCTGCTGGAAGCGATGCAGGAGCGTACCGTCAGCTACGCAGGCACCACGTATGCACTGCCTGCACCGTTCTTCGTGCTGGCCACGCAGAACCCGATCGAGCAGGCCGGCACCTACCCGCTGCCGGAAGCACAGCTGGATCGTTTCCTGCTGCACGTGCTGGTGGATTACCCGAGCGAGGACGAAGAGCGGCAGATCCTGGAACAGACCACTGGCGGTGCCACCGACGCGGTGCCGAAGGTGATGGATGCCGAAGCGGTGATTGCCCTGCAGGCCGCGGTGCGCCAGGTGCATGTCAGCCCCGATGTGCTGGCCTGGATCACCCGCCTGGTGCGCGCCAGCCGTCCCGGCGAGGGCGCACCGGCAGCAATCAACCAATGGGTGAAATGGGGCGCTGGCCCACGCGCCGGGCAATCGCTGGTGCTGGCGGCGAAAGCACGCGCATTGCTGCAGGGCCGCTTCGCCGCCACCCGTGAGGATGTGCAGGCCTTGGCCGCGCCGGTGATGCGTCATCGCCTGCTGCTGTCGTTCGCCGCCGAGGCCGAGCAGAAGCGTGCCGACGACGTGGTCGCCGCCCTGCTGCAGGCCGTGCCGTTCCCGGGTTGAGCCACGCGTGAACGCAGGTGCCCCGCTGACGTTGCCACCGGAACTGCGTGCGCGCCTGCGCCTGCTGCGGTTGCGGCCGCGCCTGGCGAGCGGCGCAAGCGGCATCGGCCAGCACGCCAGCCGCAGCCGCGGTGCGGGCCTCGAATTCGCCCAGTACCGGGCCTACGAACCGGGAGACGAGCTGCGCCAGATCGACTGGAAGCTGTATGCACGCTCGGACCGCTTCTTCGTGCGCGAATCCGAACGCGAAAGCCCGATCACGGTCTGGCTGCTGCTCGATGCCACCGCCTCGGCCGGCCAGGCCGATCGCGCGGCACCGCAGCGCACGCGCCTGGACCACATGCGCGGCGTGGCCGCGTGCGTGGTGGAGCTGGCCCTGCAGCAGGGCGACCGTTTCGGCCTGCTGGCGATCAATGGCGATGGCCTGCAGCTGGTACCCGCAGCGAACGGCGCACGCCAGCGTGACCGCGTGCATCTGCAACTGCATGCCCTGCAGGCACGCGGCGGCTGGCCTGCGGCCGATCGCCTGCGCCCGCTGTGGGAGCGCGTGCGTCCGGGCGACCTGCTGCTGGCGATCGGTGATGGCTTCGACGAGGCCGGCATCGTGCTGCTGGAACAACTGGCCAGCGCGCGCCGCGAAGTGGCCCTGCTGCAGATCCTGACTGCCGGCGAACGCGACTTCCCGTTCGACGCCGGCCATCGCTTCCGCGATCCGGAGACCGGCGAGGAACTGCTGGGCGATGGCGCGGCGATCCGCAGCGACTACCTGCAGCGCTTCGCTGGCGCACGCAACGCATTGCAGTCGCGCCTGCAGGCCAGTGGCATCGCCAGTGCCACCGGCTGGCTCGACCAGCCGCTGGATCAACCACTGCAGGCGCTGTTCGGGCGTGGGGGCGGTGCATGATCCTGCTGTTCCCGTTGGGCCTGGCCGCGCTCGCCGCAGGGCTGTTGCCGTTGTTGATCCACCTCGCCCGCCGCCATCCGTACACACCGCTGGATTTCGCCGCGCTGCGCTGGCTGCGCGCACAGATCCGGCCACGCCAGCGCATCCGCTTCGATGACTGGCCATTGCTGCTGGTGCGCCTGCTGTTGCTTGCCGCGCTGGCTTTGCTGCTGGCACGGCCTGCGTTGACCGGGCCCGTGCCGGCCTCCAGTGCATGGACGGTGGTGGCCCCGGGACTGGATGCCGCCGCACTGCGCGGTACCGCTGCGGATCGCAACTGGCACTGGCTGGCGCCCGGCTTCCCGGCCATTGATCAGGCGCCACCTGCAGCCAGTGCATCCCTGCCCAGCCTGCTGCGCGAACTGGACGCGCAGCTGCCCGTTGGCACCGCATTGACCGTGCACGTTCCCGATCCCCTGCCCGGCCTGGACGGCGCACGCCTGCAGCTGTCGCGCGAGGTGCAGTGGCACCCGCAGCCGATGCCGGTCACTGCGCAACCGCGTGCCGCAACGTCGCCGCGCCTGCGCGTGCACAGCGATGCTTCGGCCGCTGCCCAGCACTGGTTGAATGCACTGCAGCGCGCGTGGGGCGTGCAGGCGCCGCTCGCTCCTCTGGTGGCGGATACCCTGCCCGAACGCGGCGAGATCGGCGTATGGAGCCGCAACGATGCACTGCCGGCGAACTGGCAGGCGTGGCTGCGCGACGGCGGTCGTGTCATGACTATGACTGCCGGCAAGCCTGCTGCCAGCGCCAGCATCCTGCTGCGCAACACCGAGGGCACCCCGCTGCTGTGGCAGCAACGCATCGGCCACGGTGTCCTGCTGTCTCTGCCCGGTGACTGGGACGCCTCAGGCAACGCTGCGCTGCGCGATCCGCAGTTGCCGCGTGCCCTGCTGCTGGCGCTGCAAGCGCCCCCTTCGCCGCGCCTCGGCGATGCAAGGGACCAGGCGCCCTATCGGTCTGCGTTGCCTGCGGCAACACCGCCGGTGCGGGAGCCAACCGCCTGGTTGCTGCTGGCCATCGTGCTGCTGTTCGCGCTGGAGCGCTGGATGGCCAGCAGTCGCCGGCGCAGGGTGGCCACATGAACACTCTGCAGCACGCCTGGCAACGCGCACGCCGTCGCCGTGCACTCATTACCCTGCTGCTGGGCCTGCCGTGGGCGCTGGCCGCGACGACGCTGGCGCTGCGCCTGGCGGGCTTCGATATCGCCTGCGTGGTCGGCACGGTCAGCCTGCTCGCCTGCGCAGCGCTCGCCACGGCACGTTCCCGCCAGCTGGACCCGCAGTGGGTGCAGCGCCAGCTCGATGCCGGCGGTACCAGCGAGGACAGTGCCGATCTGCTGTTCGCCGATACGCTCACCCTCAATCCGCTGCAGCAGCGCCAGCGCGCGCGCGTGCTGGCCACGCTGGAACGCGCGATGCCGGAACTGCGTCCGCGCTGGTCGCGTGGGGCATTGGCGCTGTGCTGGATCGCAGGCCTGGCCATCGTTGCGCTGGCACTCGGCTGGCCGCGTTCGAATCCCGGTTCCGCGCCTGCTCGCACGTCGGCGCCAGGCAGCACGGCGTCCGCAGGCCCACTGCACCTGCAGTCCACCCGCCTGCGCATCGACGCACCGGCTTACACCGGGCAAGCCACGCTGACGCAGAGCACGCTGGATGCAAAGGTCGCCGCCGACAGCCAGCTGTCGTGGTCGTTGCGCTTCGACCACGCACCGGCCAAGGCATGGCTGCAGTTCCACGATGGTCGACGGCTGCCGCTGAGCGAGCGCGATGGGCAGTGGCAGGCACAGGATGTGGCGCGCACGCCGGTGCTGTACCGCGTGGTGAGCGAACCGGCGCTGGCCGAAACCCGCCTGTACCGGCTGGATGTTGTGGCCGACCGCGCGCCCAGCGTGCGCGTGCTGGAGCCGGCCGCCAGCCTGGTGCTGGGCACGCCCGGGCAACGGCAATGGGCGCTGCGCTTCGAGGCCAGCGACGATTACGGTGTCGCGGCGCAGGCAACGCTGTCGATCACCACCACCCAGGGCAGCGGTGAGAACATCACCTTCGTGAAGCGCAGCGTCACGCTTGCCGGCAGCGGCGAAGCCACCGCGCGGCGTTTCGCCCATACCCTTGATCTGGCTGCGCTGGGCGCACAGCCCGGCAACGATGTCATCGCCCAGCTGGAAGTGCGCGACAACCATGCGCCCACGCCGCAGACCGGACGCAGCAGCAGCGTGATCCTGCGCCTGCCCAGCGCCGAAGTCGCACTCGGTGCAGAGCTGGAAGGCCGCATCAAGAAGACCCTGCCTGCCTACTTCCGCAGCCAGCGGCAGATCATCATCGATGCCGAAGCGCTGATCCAGCAACGACGCAGCCTGGCCGCCGAGGACTTCGTGAAGCGCAGCGATGCGATCGGCGTCGACCAGCGCATCCTGCGCCTGCGCTACGGCCAGTTCCTGGGTGAGGAAAGCGAAGGTGCGCCGAAGCCACCGCCGACCAGCGATCTGCCCACCAGCGATACGCCCGCCGCAGACGACCACGATCACGATCACGATCACGACCATGGCGCCGAGGCCGGAGCGCACGATGAGCATGACCACGATCACGGTGGCAAGGCGACCAATGCCGATACGCCGCCGGTGTTCGGCAGCGCCACCGACGTGCTCTCCGAGTACGGCCACACCCATGACCATGCCGAGGCGGCCACTCTGCTCGATCCGCAGACCCGTGCCACGCTGAAGGCGGCGCTTGAACAGATGTGGTCGGCCGAAGGCGAGCTGCGCCAGGGCCGACCAGAGCAGGCATTGCCCTTCGCCTACAAGGCATTGGGCTTCATCAAGCAGGTGCAGCAGGCCGAGCGCATCTATCTGGCCCGTGTCGGACCGGAGCTGCCACCGATCGATGAAGGCCGCCGCCTCGGCGGTGACCGTGCCGGGCTGGCCAGTCGTGAACTGCCGCTGGCCGCCCGCACCCCGCCCGATCCGGCCATCGTCGAAGCCTGGCAGCGTCTCGGCGACGACACCGGCGCGCCGGATCTGGATGCGCTCGCGACTTGGCAGCAGCGCAACGCGGCCTACCTGCCCGATGCACTCGATCTGGCTGCGGCCATCGAGCAGCTGCGCATCGAGCCCGGTTGCCAAGACTGTCGCCAGCGCCTGCGTGCACAGTTGTGGCGGGCGCTGCAGCGTCCGCTGCCGCAGGCGATGCGGCGCAGTGCCGCCGATGCGATGGGGCAGCGGTACCTTGATGCGCTGGAGGCGCAGCCATGAACGCCTCCGCTGTGAACCTGTGGATTGCACTGGCACTTGCCCTGATCGTGGTCATCGCCAGCGTGCGCCAGCTGCGTGGAAACACCGCCCACCCTGGCCGCCGGTGGATCGTGATCGCACTGCAGATCATCGTCGCCGCGCTGCTGTATTTCTGCCTGGTGCCGCCCACCCGCCAGCAACCCGCAGGCGGGCTGGTGGTCCTCGGAACCGATGCCGGCAAGGCCGGCGCGCTCCCGGCCAGCGAAGGCCCGCTGTTGCTTTTGCCCGAAGCTGCCGATATTCCCGGCGCACAGCGCGTTCCCGACCTGGCCACCGCGCTGCGCCAGCATCCGGCGTCCACACTGACACTGGTCGGTGCGGGCCTCGCCGCACGTGATCGCGACGCGGTGTTGCCGCCGGATGTACGTTGGCAGGCCGCACCGGAGCCGCGCGGCTGGATCGCGCTGCAACCACCGGCCGATGTCGCTCCCGGTGCTCGTTTTGACGTCCAGGCACAGGCGCGTGGCGCGGCCAAGGCGAAAGCAGAGCTGCTTGACCCCGCCGACAGCGTGGTTGATCGCACGGACGTTGCCGAGGACGGGCGCGTGAAGCTCAGCGGCATCGCCCGCGCCGAAGGCCGCAGCGTGTTCCAGCTGCGCCTGCTCGATGCCGACGGCCATGTGGTGGACAGCGTACCGGTGCCGCAGCAGACCCTGCCGGCCGCACCGCTGCGCCTGCTGGTGCGCGCCAGCGCGCCGGGCCCAGAGCTGAAGTACCTGCGGCGTTGGGCGGCCGATGCCGGCATCCGCGTGCAGGTGCAGGCCGATACCGGGGCGGGTGTCAGCGTGGGAGATGGCGCGGTCGCGCTGGATGCGGCGTCACTCGCGCGCAGCGATCTGCTGCTGCTGGACGAGCGCAGCCTGGCCGCATTGAGTGCCGGCCAGCTGGCTGCCATGCGCCAGGCGTTGCGCGAGGGACTGGGCGTGCTGGTACGCAGTGCGGGCGCACCTTCGGCCAGCGCGCGCCAGCGCCTGCAGGATATTGGTCTACCGGTGCAAGGCGATGGCAGCAGCCACGCCCTCGAACTTCCCGGCGACGGCGACAGCGCGGTCCTCGCTGCACGGCGTGGCCCGCTCGCCGCGGGTACGCTGCCGACCGGCTACGGCGAAGAGGCTGACCGCAGCTCGCACAATGCTCCCCTGCCTGCGCTGGAAGCACTCGCGCTGCAGGCACCGGGCAGCACCGCCCTGCTGCAGGATGGCACGGGCAAGGCTGTCGGTGGCTGGCGCGCTGCCGGCAAGGGCCGCATCGGCCTGCTGCCGCTGACCGACAGCTGGCGCTGGGTACTGGCCGGGCGCGACGACCGCCACGGCGAACTGTGGAGCGGCGTGGTGGCCACGCTGGCACGTGCACAGGGCAGCGCTGATGCGCTGTGGTCACCGCAACCGATCGGCTGGGCAGGCGAACGACAGGCGCTGTGCGGTGTGCAGGCGCCGCTGCATGTCTTCAACAAGCGTGGCGACGATGTACCCCTGATCGTCGATGGCGCGACGTCGGCGCTGCGCTGCGCTGGCTGGTGGCCCCGCGAACCGGGCTGGCAGCGCCTGCAGCATGGCGGCAGCGTTGTCTGGCGCTATGTGTTCGACCCGAAGGATGCACCGACGCTGCATCGGCAGGCGATGATCGATGCGACCACACGTGCACTGGCTGCCAGCACGCCGGCAGACGCGTCAGTGATGCAACCCGTGTCAGGCCTACGCTGGCCGTGGTGGCTGGCGTTCGTGTTGTGCGCATCGCTGCTGTGGTGGCTGGAACGGCGACGCTGAGCCCATCGATTGGATCGCGGACAGCATCCACGCATGGCGTGGATCTACTGGCCGGTTGCCCTGGTAGATGCCAACCTTGGTTGGCGCCTTTCCGCGAGGTCAACGCGTGCCCGCACGCCGGTACACGCCGTTGAAGCGCACGTTCATGCCACCGCATTCGCTGTTGTCGGCCACGATCAGCACCTCCCCCAGCGAATGCACGCGCACCTTGCAGGTGTCCTCTACAAACTCGACATCGGCACCACGCGGCGCCGCGCGCGCTTCCACCTGGCCCATGTTCGGCCCGTAGGGACGCTGCTCCGGCGTGGGGTTGGCGGAGGGCCAGTAGGCGTCACCCTCCACATGCAGCTGCCCGCCCTGCACGGTGATGCGCAGGCCGTTGTCGCCGTCCTTCCAGTGGCCCGCCCAATCCTGCAGCGACGGCACGACCACCGGCAACGCCTGCAGCTTGCTGCGGTCCACCCAGCCAGCACTGCCACCCACCTTGTTCGGGAAGAACGCGCAGCGGTAGCGGCCAAGATCACGCCCGGTCACCACGGTATCGCCATTGACCACATAGCTGCGCTGTCGGCAGGCCGGTTCGCCCTTCGCCGGGCAGCCGTCCATGTCGCCAAGCAGGTACAGACGGGGCGCATCGACCACCCGCGCCAGAGCGAACCGGCTCTGTTCAGAGGGAAACGCGCCATTGCGGCAGGCGCCATCATCGGCGATGCCATCGGCGAAGGCGGACGCCGGCAGCAATGCGGCCAGCAGGCAGATCGAACGCAGGAACATGGCAGCACTAGCGGTGGGGAGCCGGCAGGATATACCGGCCTACTTCACCGGCGGTGCATCGCCGGCATCCTGCTCCTGGGAGAACCGCAGCGCACGCTGCTGCTGTTCGGCACTGAGCTCCGGCGGTGGCCGCGCCACGGCGGCCTGGATCTGCGCCGGTCCGCCGGTGAGTTTGTTGATCCCCTTGGCCGCCGCCATCACACCCTTGACCACGCCCATCATGATGTAGCCACCGCCCATGCTGACCTGCTCCGGCGACGGCGGTTCGCTCCAGTCGCGACTGAAGCGGTTGTCGCCGAACTTCACCGGGTTCTTGAAACGGTACAGGTCCAGCGGCTCGTCTTCGGGCTTGAGCGCACGCACTTCGCCGAGGGTGGTGACATTGTCCTGCGGCAGGGCGGTCGAGACCGGCGCGGTGGTTGCCGTCGGCGCATCTGCAGAAGGTTCGGGCGCCGGGTCGGGCACCGCTACCGGCGTGGCCTGCTGCGCCTGCGCGATACCGGCCAGCAGCATGCTGGCCAGGACGGCTCCCTGCGTTCCACGTCGTGCCACAGCCATCCACCCTGTTGGTTGCGTCCAGCACCCAAGGATACGGATGCCGGCTTCAGATTTCGTTGCTGCACTGGCAGCTGTTCAGCCAGGGGAGATGCGGCGACGCCACGGGACGCGAGCACTGAACGGTTCATGCCCTTGGTGTGCGGTGTCTCACATCCTGAGACGTGAGTGTGGTGCCATGTGACCCCTCGCAATCCGTCCCGGCTCCACTTTCCATGGCTTACGAACTCGCCAAGCGCACCGCCGATGCCGAGCAGAAGCTCGCCACCCGCGATGGCCTGCCCGCCCGCGACGGCGCACTGCTCAGCGCGCGCCTGCAGCGCCGCTACCAGGACCGCATCACCGGCAGCTTTGCCATTCCCGGCCGCGAAGGCCGCTATGCGCCCATTCCCGATTCGGTTCCGCCGGCCCTGGCTGCCGCCCTGAAGGCACGTGGCATCGAACAGCTCTACAGCCACCAGGCCGAGGCCTGGAACGCCAGCCAGCGCGGCGAGCACGTGGCCATCGTCACCCCCACCGCCAGCGGCAAGTCGCTGTGCTACACCCTGCCGGTGGTCAGCGCGGCGATGCAGGACAAGGCCAAGGCGCTGTACCTGTTCCCGACCAAGGCACTGGCCCAGGACCAGGTGGCCGAGCTGCTGGAACTCAACCGCGCCGGCGACCTCGGGGTGAAGGCCTTCACCTTCGATGGCGACACTCCCGGCGATGCGCGCCAGGCCATCCGCCTGCACGGCGACATCGTGGTGTCCAACCCGGACATGCTGCACCAGGCGATCCTGCCGCATCACACCAAGTGGGCGCAGTTCTTCGAGAACCTGCGCTACATCGTCATCGACGAAGTGCACACCTATCGTGGCGTGTTCGGCAGCCACGTCACCAACGTGCTGCGCCGGCTCAAGCGCATCTGCGCGTTCTACGGCGTGCAACCGCAGTTCATCCTGTGCTCGGCCACCATCGGCAACCCGCAGGCGCATGCCGAGGCGCTGATCGAGGCACCGGTCACCGCCATCACCGAATCCGGCGCGCCCAGCGGGCCCAAGCAGGTGCTGCTGTGGAACCCGCCGGTGATCAATCCGGACCTGGGCCTGCGCGCCTCGGCGCGCTCGCAGAGCAACCGTATCGCGCGCATCGCGATCAAGTCCGGGCTGAAGACCCTGGTGTTCGCGCAGACCCGCTTAATGGTCGAGGTGCTGACCAAGTACCTGAAGGACATCTTCGACCACGACCCGCGCAAGCCGCCGCGCATCCGCGCCTACCGTGGCGGCTACCTGCCCACCGAACGCCGCGAGACCGAGCGTGCGATGCGCGCGGGCAACATCGACGGCATCGTCAGCACCTCGGCGCTGGAGCTGGGCGTGGATATCGGCAGCCTGGACGTGGTCATCCTCAACGGCTACCCCGGCAGCGTGGCCGCCACCTGGCAGCGCTTCGGCCGTGCCGGCCGCCGTCAGCAGCCGGCGCTGGGGGTGATGGTGGCCAGTTCGCAGCCGCTGGACCAGTACGTGGTGCGGCATCCGGACTTCTTCGCCGAGGCCTCGCCCGAACACGCGCGCATTGCGCCGGACCAGCCGTTGATCCTGTTCGACCACATCCGCTGCGCGGCGTTCGAGCTGCCGTTCCGGGTGGGCGACGGCTTCGGCCCGATCGATCCGGAGATGTTCCTGGAAGCGCTGGCAGAGACAGAAGTGATCCACCGCGAAGGCGAGCGCTGGGAATGGATCGCCGACAGCTATCCGGCGAACGCAGTCAGCCTGCGCGCTGTGGCCGATGGCAACTTCGTGGTGGTCGATCGCAGCGATGGCCGCCAGCAGATCATCGCCGAAGTGGATTACTCCGCCGCCGCGCTCACCCTGTACGAGGGCGCGATCCACATGGTGCAGTCCACGCCCTACCAGGTGGAGACGCTCGACTGGGACGGCCGCAAGGCCTATGTCACCCGCACGCATGTGGATTACTACACCGACAGCATCGACTTCACCAAGCTCAAGGTGCTGGACCGCTTCGACGGCGGCGTGGCCGGGCGTGGCGATTCGCACCATGGCGAGGTGCACGTGGTGCGCCGCGTGGCCGGCTACAAGAAGATCCGCTACTACACCCACGAGAACATCGGCTACGGCCCGGTGAACCTGCCCGACCAGGAACTGCACACCACTGCGGTGTGGTGGCAGCTGCCGCAGGCACTGTTGCTGCGCGCCTTCGCCAGCAAGCAGGATGCGCTGGATGGCTTCCTCGGCGCCGCCTATGCGCTGCACATCGTCGCCACGGTGGCGGTGATGGCCGATGCGCGCGACCTGCAGAAGTCGGTCGGCAACGGCGATGGTTCCTGGTTCGCGATCGCCGACCAGAGCGGCCGTGGTCAACTGCGCGGCAGCGAAGGTGATCCTGGTGTGGTGGAACTGCTGCAGGAGTTCGTACCCACCGTGTATCTGTACGACAACTTCCCCGGCGGCGTCGGCCTGAGCGAACCGCTGTGGCAGCGCCAGGCCGAGCTGGTGCAGCGCGCGCGCGAACTGGTGCAGCGCTGCGACTGCAAGGCCGGCTGCCCGGCCTGTGTCGGGCCGGTGCTGGCCGCGCAGGAAGAGGATGACACCTCGCCGCGTGCGCTGGCGCTGCGCGTGCTGGACCTGTTCGATGGCGAGGCCTGCCGGCACGTACCCGACGTGGTGGTGACCACCCGCGACCCGATGGAGCTGCTGGCCCCGTGAGCCTGAGCCTGGACAAGCTGCGCCTGCTGCGGAAGCAGGCCGGTGACCCGAAAGCAGTCACGCCGGTGGCGCCCGAGCCGCCAGCGACGGTCCCGGTAGCCGCCAACGATGCACAGCAGCCGCCGGCCGAGCGTTCGGTGTTCGCCTGGGTCGAGCAGGAGATCCGCCACAAGCCGACCGGCGCTGCCGCGCCCGTGACGGCCGCCACACCGCTGCGTCGGCCGGAAGTGGGCAGCCTGCACCGCCTGCTCGGCCTGCGCTCACGTGGTGGAGCCGCACCGGCACGCGCCAGTGCGCAGGATCGCCAGCTGCCCGGTGAGGAAATCGCACCGGGCCTGTTCCTGATCGAATCGCTGCAGCCGCAGCCCATTCCGTCGCAGCCGCTGTCACTGGATTTCGCCCGTCGCGAAGGCGAACACGTGGCCCCACGCGATCTGCTGTTCTTCGATACCGAGACCACCGGCCTGGCCGGCGGCACCGGCACCCGTGCCTTCATGATCGGTGCCGCCGACTGGCATGTGTGCCCGCAACGCGGCGAAGGCCTGCGCATCCGCCAGCTGCTGATGGCGACGATGGCCGCCGAGGATGCGATGCTGGCCACCTTCGCCCGCTGGCTGCAGCCGTCCACCGTGTTCTGCAGCTACAACGGCCGCAGCTACGATGCGCCGCTGCTGAAGGCGCGCTACCGGCTGGCCCGCCAGCGCTGCCCGATCAGCGCGCTGGATCACGTCGACCTGCTCTATCCCACCCGCCGCCGCTATCGCGGCACGTGGGAGAACTGCAAGCTGTCCACCATCGAACGCCAGCTGCTGCGCGTAGTGCGCGAGGACGACCTGCCCGGTTCTGAAGCGCCGGGCGCATGGCTGCGCTTCCTGCGCGGCGGCGACGCGGTGAACCTGCGCCGGGTGGCCGACCACAACCACCAGGACGTGGTGACCCTGGCCCTGCTGCTGCAGCGGCTGGTACGGGAAGAACAACGTGAGCGCGAAACCCTGGCGCTGGTCGGGCAGTAGGCGTTGACGCAGCCTGACGGTGGCAGCGGTGACACTGCCGCCACCATCCATGCCTGGAGCCCGACGATGCGCCTCAATCCCCTGGTCCTGCTCGCCATCCTGCCGTTGGCCGCCTGCAGTCACGCCGGCAGCAGCACCACCCACGATCCCGCGCCGGCACCCGTGGCCGATGCTGCGCACGAATGCAGGCCGGAGGCGCTGGAGGCCTTCACCGGCAAGACCGCCGACGAAGCCACGATCAAGAAACTGGTGGCTGACAGCGGCGCGCGCGGTGCACGGGTAGTCAAACCCGGCATGGCGGTGACCATGGACTTCCGCCAGGACCGCGTGACCGTGCAGGTGGATGCGCAGAACCGCATCGAGCGCGCCAGCTGCGGTTGATCGCCTCAGGGTAGTGGGGGGGCCGGGGGGGGCGCCCCCACGGGGGGGGGGGGGCCGGGGGGGCCCGCGGGGCGGGGGGGGGGCGGGGGGCGGGGCCCGCCGGGGTTGTGCGCTCCCGGGGGGTGGCCCGGCCGGGGGGGCCCCCCCCACTGTCCCGCCGCGCGGCCGGCACTACCGCTCAGAGGCGCTCGGCCTTGCCGCTGGCCAGTGCGCGCGCGATCACCTGCTGTGCCTGCTGCGATGCCTGCGCATGCACGCGTGCCTGACGCTCGCCCAACGCGGCCTGTTGGCTGCCCAGTGCCGCCTGTCGGCTGGCCAGTTCAGACTGCTGGCTGGCCAGGCGCTGCATGTCACGGGTGCGGCCGGATTGCGCGGCCTCGCTGCGGGCTTCCTGCATTGCACGACGTGCCTCAACGGCGGCCTCGCGTGCAGCCTCACGTGCAACGGCCATATCGCTGGTCGCACCACGCGCCGCCTTCGCGGCTTCTGCGGCGGCCTCACGGTTGATGTCGTGGGCGGCCATCGCGCTGCGCGCTACCTCAGCGGCGGCCAGCGCAAGGCGGCGTGACTCCTCACCCTGCAGGCGGCCCATCTCACCCATCTGCCTGCCGAGTTCGCCCTGCTCGCGACCCAGCGCACTCTGCTGGCGGCCCAGTTCGCTCTGCTGGCGACCGAGGTCTGCGGCGCCGCTGTAGGCGCGCTGCAGGGTCTGGATCAGCATCGGGTCGCGCACCACATAGCGCTTGTCGCCCTGGCGGAACCACAGCGCCGGCCCCTTACCGAGCTGCCTGCGGGCCACCGTTACATCGTCGATGCCGCCATTGGCGAAGGTCGAATCACCATCGACCAGCACGTAGGCCTGCAACGGCGACTTGCCGAGATCCAGGCGCCCGTAGGTGGTGATGGAGGTGGTGTGGGAAGTCGAATGCTCACTGTGCATGTCGGTATCCACATCGACATCCACGTCGACCGCCACATCGGCATCGTCCGGGCCTGACAGCGCCTCGACATCGGCCGGCTCGGCAGGCGGCGCGGGCGCCACCGGCACCGCCGGAACGCGCGCGGACGACGGAGGTGCCGGCGGAGCCTTCGGCGGCGGCGGCACCACGGCCTTCGGTGCGGCCGGCGGCGCGGGCGGTGCCGGTGGCACTGGCGCAGCGACCAGCCGCATCGGTGCCACGCCCACCAGCACCACGACGGCGGTCAGTGCCATCGCCAGAATGCGCGGGCAGGCCCGGCGCGGCTGCAGCGAGAGCAGGCGACGCTTGAGGCTGGTGGTGTTCGGCGCGGCGCTGGCCACGCCCAGGTGTGGCTGCGGTGCCACGCCCAGCTGCAACAGCAGGCGGCCATAGGCCTGACGGCTCGCGCCATGCTGGCCAACCACGGCCGCATCCACCGCTTCTTCGCGGGCCTGTGCGTATTCGCGCACCGACAGGCGCAGCAGCGGGTGGAAGAAGAACAGGTGCTGGGCCAGTGCGGGCAGCAGGCCCCACTGCAGGTCACGCCGCTGCAGGTGTTGCAGTTCGTGGGTCAGTGCCAGGTCCAGCGCATCACCCTGCAGGGCGTTGTCGCCGGCCGGCAGCAGCAGCACCGGGCGGAACGGCCCGACCAGCTGCGGTGCGTCCACCTGCGCGCTCATCCACAGCCGCGGCGCAGGGCGTACGCCGTGGGCATCGGAGGCCAGCTGCAGCGCCTGCACCAGCGCCTCGTCCTCGCAGGGATAGGCGGCAGCCAGCAACGCCCGGCAGCGGCGCCATTCACCAAAGGTGCGCAGGGCCATCAGCAGCACACCGGATGCCCACAGCGCAGCCAGTGCAACGGCCCACCACGCAACTGCCGGCACGTCCGCTGCAGGCACCGGCATCGCCGCCAGCAGCTGTGCCGAGGCTTCCGGTGCCAGCGGGTAGACCAGATCTGCGGCAACGTCGGTGGCGGTCATCGCCACCGCCTGCGGTGCGGGCAACCAGGCCAGCTGCAGCGGCTGGCTCCAGAACAGGCCGAGCACGGCCTGCAGCGACACCAGCCACCACAGGCGGCAGCGGGTGGCTGCCGACAGCGACGGCAGCGCGCGGCACACGCCGTACACCAGGGCCACCAGCAGCACGGTCTGCAGGCTGGTCCAGCCCAGCCGTTCCAACAACGGGATCAGCATCGTGGTGTCCATGGCTCAGCCCTCGTGGCGGCGCGATTGGAGTTCGGCGACCAGCGCTTCCAGCTCGGCCAGCTCGTTGTCGCTGACCTGCTGGCGCTGCGACAGGTAGGCCACGAACGGCGACACCGAGCCCTGCAGGGTGTTGTCGACGAACTGGGCCACTGCACCCTGCAGCACGCTTTCCGGGCCACGCGTGGCCTGGTAGCGGTAGACGCCGTCCTGCTGCTGGCGACGAAGATACCCCTTCGCCCGCAGCCGCTCCATCATCGTCAGCACGGTGGACCGGGCCAGGCCACGGGCCTCGCCGTAGCCACTGGCGACCTCGCCGACGCTGGCCGGCGCATGTTCATCGATGTACTGCAGCAGGGCCAGTTCCTGGTCCCCGATCGTCTTGCCACGCATGACACCACTCCCTTGACTACACGTGTCGCCACTGTCTGCGTGACGACAACTGTAGTCAACCCCCCGGAAGTCATGGGCCGACGAACGGTAGGCACACCTCGCGCTTAAACCTTTGACGCGCCCGCTGCATCCGATCCTCGACGCCCCGCCGGAATCCCGCATGTTCCACCCAATGCTTCGAGTCGTGCTGATGCTCATCACTGCCCTGCCCTTCGCCGCCATCTCCGCCATCTCCGCCAGCCAGGACCAGGCCAACGACCAGACCCGCCGGCTGATCCGCCAGATCATGCTGGAGCAGCGCATTCCCGGGCTGCAGGTCGCGGTGATCAAAGACGGGCAGATCGTGTTATCCGAGGCCTACGGCCTGGCCAATGTCGAGAACGGTGCGCTCGCCTCGCGCGACACCCGCTTTCCGCTCAATTCGGCCACCAAGGCGTTCACCGGCTTGGCTGCCGCTCAGCTGGCCCAGCAGGGGCAGCTGGATCTGGACGCGCCGGCCTCGCGTTACCTGGATGATCTTCCGGCAGCGTGGAGAGACGTACGCGTACGCCAGTTGCTTGCGCATACCTCAGGCCTTCCGGACATCCTTGATGCGAACGGGCTGTTGGGCGGTGGCTCCGAAGCGCAGGCGTGGACAGCCGTCACTGCGCGGCCGGTCGAAGCCGCACCCGGGCAGCGCTTCGCCTACAACCAGACCAACTACGTACTGCTGGCACGGATCATCGCGCAGCAATCCGGCATGCCCTACGAACGTTTCCTCGCCACCGGCCAGTTCAGCAGCGCGCGCATGGCCCGCACCACCTTCGGCGACAGCTACGACCTGATTCCGGATGCGGCGACGATGTACAGCTTGGCCCCGCGTGCCACCGACGCTGCGGATGCACCGTCCCGCCTGTCGCACTGGTTCTACGACATGCCGCCTTCACTGTGGGCCGGTGGTGGCATCCTCACCACCGCCGACGACACCGCGCGCTGGCTGGTCGCGTTGACCGACGGGCGCCTGCTTCAGGATGCAGCTCGGAAGAGGATGTGGACCGCAGAGCGCCTCACCGATGGCCGTGCCGGCCCATGGGCGGGCGGCTGGCCGGTGCTGCGCACATCGCCCGACCTGCAGGTGGCCGGTATCGGCGGTGCGCGCTCGGCCTTCGTGGTCTATCCCGACCGCGACGTCGCGGTGGTGGTGCTGACCAATCTGGTCGGTGCCAATCCACAGCAGTTCATTCCGCGCATTGCCGATCTTTATGCGCCTGCGGTGACCGTGCCCTGAGGCTGCCGGCCAGCGGCCGGCACTACCGGAGCATCGGCCGCGCCGACGGCCATTTCCGGCAGAATCGGTGCGTCAGCCGTGCGGCCCGCCCATCACCGGCAGGATCACCCCGCTGATGTAGCTGGCACAGACCGGCGAGGCCAGGAATACATAGGCCGGCGACAGTTCTTCAGGCTGTGCGGGCCGCCCCATGTCGCTGTCCTTGCCGAACTCCGCCACGTCCTCCGCCGGCTTGTCGGCCGGGTTCAGCGGCGTCCACACCGGTCCCGGCGCCACGCAGTTGACCCGGATGCCACGTGGTAGCAATTGGCTCGCCAGCGATTTGGTGAACGCATGGATCGCGCCCTTGGTGGCCGAGTAATCGATCAGCGCCTTGCTGCCGAAGATTCCCGTTTCCGATCCTGTGTTGATGATGCTGGCACCCTCGCCCAGATGCGGCAGTACCGCGCGCGCCATCTGTATGTAACCGCCGATGTTGGTCTGCAGGGTTTCCTGCAGATGCGCGTCTTCCAGGTCTTCCAGCCGCTCGCAATGCAGCTGGAACGCGGCATTGTTGACCAGGATGTCGATGCCGCCGAACGCCTTGGCCACCTGCTTGACCGCCTTGTTGCAGAAGCGCGGATCGCGCACGTCACCGGCGATCACCACGCAGCGGCCGCCTTCGCGCTCCACGTGCTGGCGGGTGATGTCCGCGTCCTCGGCCTCGTCCAAATGCAGTACCGCCACATCGGCGCCTTCGCGTGCGAACAGTACTGCCACCGCACGGCCGATACCAGAATCGCCACCGGTGATGATCGCGCACATGCCCTGCAGCTTGCCGCTGCCGGCGTAGTCCGGTGCAAGGAAACGCGGCGCCAGCTCCAGTTCGTGTTCATGCCCAGGCTTGGCCAGCTGCTGCGCCGGCATCGCCTCCGGTTGCCGGCGCGCACCGGCCTGGGTCGCGGTCTTCTTCGTTGCTTTTTTTGCCGCGCGCACGTCCTTGGCCTTCTCCTGGTCCTGCAGGCGCCGCTGCCGGGCCGCGACGCGCGCTGCGCGTGGATCGCTGGCGGCCGCCTTACGGGTGGCGGTCTTCACCACGCGCGGGCGATCGGGGGCGGCGACAGTCTTGCTTGCGGTGCTGCCTTTGCGCACCTTCGGCGATGCCTTGCGGCGGGCGGGGGTCTTCTTGGCGGTGGCCATGCAGGTCTCCTCGGGGGGAATGGGGTTGCCGGCCAGCGGCCGGCACTACCCGGGGCGGCATCCGCCGCGCCTGCAGTGTCTCCACCTATGCTGTTGGCGGCAGTGAGCGCACCGTGTCCACGATGTGCACGGCATTCATTCCGCCACCACGTCTGACGTCGCACCCTGCACGCAATCAAACAAGGAACGCCTCCATGAAACTTGCCATCGCCACCGCCGCCGCCTGCTTTGCCCTTGCCGCCTGCAGCAGCACGCCAATGGCGCAGGTGCAGCCGATCGACGGCGTCATTTCCGGGCAGTGCCACAGCGACATGGTGCGCGGCGCACTGGGCTTGGCCGCTTCGGATGCCACCGTGGCCCGCGCACGCGTGGACAGCGACAGCCTGCATGTGCTGGTGCTGCGCCATGACGGTCCGCGGGTACCGCCGGCCAGCGAAGGCGGCGACCGCCTGACCATCGAAAAGGGCCGCACCAACAACATCACCGCGATCTACTGCGGCTGAGCCGGCGCGCCCTGCGCAGCACGCGCAGGGTGGCCTGTTCCCACTGGCGCGGCCCACGCAGGCCGGCCAGCTTGGCCAGTTCACCGCGCTCCCAGCCGGCGAACACGCACGGGTCGATGTAGGCCTTGCGGCACACCGCCGGAGTGTTACCCAGCAGCGATGCCACTTCGCACACCACCGCGCGCTGCGCCTGCCCCAGCGCGCGCTGACTGGCCGGTTCCGGCAGTTCGGTGGCGGCAAACGCTTGCACCGCCGCCACCGTGCCACCCCAGGTGCGGAAATCCTTGGCAGTGAAGTCCTCGCCCATCACCTCGCGCAGGTAGTCGTTCACCGCGCCGGAATCCACCGGCTGCAGCGCACCGTCGTCATCGCGGTACTGGAACAGCGCCTGTCCCGGCAGCTGCTGCAGGCGCCGTACCAGCAGCCCCAGCCTGCGGTCGCCCACGGTCACCTCCTGCAGCTGCCCGGACTTGCCGCGGAAGCGCATGCGCACCCGGCCGCCGCGCAGCAGTTCCAGATGGCGGTTGCGCAGTGTGGTCAGTCCGAACGAACGGTTCTGTTGTGCATAGGTTTCATTGCCGACCCGAACCAGGGTGTCCGCCAACAGCGCCACCACCATGGCCAGCACCTTTTCCTGCGGAAACCCAGGTCGCTTGAGATCCCGCGACAACCGCCGCCGCAGCGTAGGCAAGGCCTCGCCAAAGGCGATGATGCGGTCGAACTTGCCGGCGTCGCGCTCCTTGGCCCAGTCGGCGTGGTAGCGGTACTGCTTGCGTCCGCGTGCATCGCGGCCGGTGGCCTGCAGGTGGCCGTTGGCGTGGGCGCAGATCCATACGGCGGTATACGCCGGCGGAATCGCCAGCGCCCGGATGCGTTGCAGGGTGGTGGCGTCGCGTATCGCGTGGCCATCGGCATCGCGGTAGCTGAAACCCTTGCCGGCGCGGCGCCGGCTGATGCCCGGCTGGGTGTCATCGACATAGCGCAGGCCGGCCGCGCGCGCGGCCTGTCGTTCGGGGGTGGAGGGGGTTGGCATGTCGGTAGTGTCGCCGTCGCCATGCCGCGATCCTGTCGATAACACAAGACAAACACGTGAGGGCCGGTTCGCCGCTATGCTCGGGTCTTCACAACCCCTTCCGGAGTCATGATGTCGTTCCCGATTCGCGCCCGTTCGCTCTCCGCCCTGTTGCTGCCGGCCGTGCTGGCGCTGACCGCCTGCCAGGCACCGGCGCTGGATGAACAGGATTCGGCCACGGCCCACGCCCAGCAGGCCGCCGAAGCCGCCAAGGCGCCGGCCGACGAAGCCGGCAAGGCCACCGAGGCTCCGCCGGTCGGCACCTGCGATGCCAGCCAGGTGCAGAGCCTGGTCGGCCAGACCTACACCGACGCGCTGGGCAAGCAGGCGCAGGAAGATGCCGGCGCCAACCAGGTGCGCGTGCTCAAGCCCAACGACGTGGCCACGATGGAGTTCCTCGGCGACCGCCTGAACATCGAAGTGGACGCCAAGGGCGCCGTCAGCGGCGCGCGCTGCGGCTGAGTCCGGCCCCGCGCCGGCACTGGGTTGCCGGCGCGTTCTGTTGCACCTGCAACCGTGTATTGCGGCGTTGCAGCAACCTGTGATCTAGTCGAGGCATCCGGTGGCCTCACGATGCGCTCCAGGGATTGAGCGGGCTTGAGTGTCCCCGTTCAATTCATTCCGCATCGAGGTAGAGATGGCCCCCCGCAACCGCCAAGGGCTTTACGACCCGCGCTCCGAGCGCGATGCCTGTGGATTTGGCATGGTCGCCCAGCTCGACGATCAACCATCGCGCCTGTTGGTTGATACCGCCATCGCCGCGCTTTCGCGCATGACCCATCGTGGCGGTGTCGCCGCCGATGGCCTGACCGGCGATGGCTGCGGCCTGCTGCTGCGCCGCCCCGATGCGTTCCTGAAACTGCTGGCCAGCGAAGCCGGCATCGCGGTCGCTGCGCGTTTCGCCGCCGGCCTGGTGTTCCTGCCGCACGACGCCGACGCGGCGCAGGCCTGCCGCGCGCAGCTGCAGGCGCAGGTGGAAGCGGTCGGCTGCAAGGTCGCCGGCTGGCGCGAGGTGCCCACCGATGACAGCGTCTGCGGCCAGCTGGCGCGCGACACGCTGCCGCGCATCGAGCAGGTGTTCGTCGACGCCGGCATCGGCCAGGACGATGCCGGCTTCGCGCTGGCGCTGTTCCTGGCCCGTCGCCGCAGCGAACAGCAGCTGCGCGAACACGCCGACTTCTACGTCACCACCCTCACCCCGGATGCGATCAGCTACAAGGGCATGGTGCTGCCGGACAAGCTCAGCCGTTTCTTCCCGGACCTGCAGCGCCGCGAGCTGGCCTCCAGCGCGATCGTGTTCCACCAGCGCTTCTCCACCAACACGCTGCCGCGCTGGCCGCTGGCGCACCCGTTCCGCATGCTCGCCCACAATGGCGAGATCAACACCATCGAAGGCAACCGGCGCTGGGCGCAGGCGCGCAGCAAGGTGTGGAAGACGCCGCGCTTCGACATCGGTGAATTCGACCCCGTCATCTCCATGCACGGCTCTGACTCGCAGAGCCTGGACAACATGCTGGAGCTGATGGTGGCCGGTGGCATGGAGCTGATCCAGGCGCTGCGCATCCTGGTGCCGCCGGCCACCCAGTCGCTGGAATTCAAGGATCCGGACCTGGCCGCGTTCTACGAATTCCACGGCCTCAACAGCGAGCCGTGGGACGGCCCGGCCGGCATCGTTGCCTGTGACAGCCGCTACGCCGTATGTACCCTCGACCGCAACGGCCTGCGCCCGGCGCGCTGGATGCTGACCGCCGACCGCCACTTCCTGGTCGCCTCCGAAGCGGGTGTGTGGGAAGTGCCGACCGAGCGCGTGGTGCGCAAGGGCAAGCTCGGCCCCGGCGAAATGGTGGCCATCGATCTCAAGCGCGGTGACCTGCTCGACTCCGATGCGGTGGATCGCATCAACCGCGGTCGCGCGCCGTACAAGCAATGGCTGCAGCAGGGCGTGACCTACCTGCAGACCGAACTGATCGATCCCTCGCTGGTGGAGGAACCCTTCGACGAAGGCACGCTGCGCAGCTACCACAAGCTCTACCAGCTCAGCAGCGAGGAAGTGGAGCAGGTGCTGCGACCGCTGGCCGAGACCGAGCAGGAAGCCACTGGCTCGATGGGCGACGACACGCCGATGGCGGTGCTGAGCCAGCGCAGCCGCCCGCTGTACGACTACTTCCGCCAGGCCTTCGCGCAGGTCACCAACCCGCCGATCGATCCGCTGCGCGAAGACTGCGCGATGTCGCTGTCCACCCAGCTCGGCAGGGAGACCAACATCTTCCACGCCGGCCCGGAGACGGTGAACCACGTCATCCTCAACTCGCCGGTACTGAGCCAGCGCAAGCTGCGCCAGCTGCTGAAGATGGACCAGTACGTGCAGGCCAACCGCCTGCTGGACCTGTCCTACAGCGAAGACGAGGGCCTGCGTGCCGGCATCGAGCGCATCTGTGCCGAGGCCGAACAGGCCGCGCGCGACGGCATGGTGATGCTGCTGCTGTCTGACCGCTACCCGGTGGCCGGACGGCCGATGGTGCATGCGCTGCTGGCCACCAGCGCCATCCACCATCACCTCTCGCGGCTGGGCCTGCGCTGCGACGTGAATCTCATCGTCGAGACCGGCACCGCGCGCGACCCGCACCACATGGCCTGCCTGCTCGGCTTCGGCGCCACGGCGGTGTATCCGTACCTGGCCTACCAGACCCTGTTCGATCTGGGCCGACGCGGCATCCTCAAGCTCAGCAAGGGCGGTGAGCAGTCGCAGATCGGCCGCCGCTACCGCAAGGGCGTGTACAAGGGCCTGTCGAAGATCATCTCGAAGATGGGCATCTGTACCGTGGCCAGCTACCGCGGCGCGCAGCTGTTCGAGATCATCGGCCTGGAACCGGAAGTCGTGGACCTGTGCTTCCCGGATACCGCTTCGCGCATTGGTGGTGCCGGTTTCGCGCGCCTGGATGCCGACGCACGCGAGCTGTGTGCGCAGGCCTGGGATGCGCAGCAGGACGTGGATGTCGGCGGCCTGTTGAAGTACGTGCACGGCGGCGAGTACCACATGTACAACCCGGACGTGGTGACCACCCTGCAGCGCGCGGCGCGCAGCGGCGATCCGCGTGCCTGGCAGCAGTACTGCGATGCCGTGCACGCGCGTCCGCCGTCGGCACTGCGCGACCTGCTGGAACTGGTGCCGGCCGCTGCGCCGACACCACTCGATGACGTGGCGCCGGCCAGCGAACTGTTCCCGCGCTTCGATACCGCGGCGATCAGCCTGGGTGCACTGTCACCTGAGGCACACGAGGCGCTGGCGATTGCGATGAACCGCCTCGGTGGTCGCAGCAATTCCGGCGAAGGCGGCGAAGATCCCGCACGCTATGGCACCGCCAAGCGCAGCAAGATCAAGCAGGTGGCCTCAGGCCGCTTCGGCGTCACCGCCGAATACCTGGTCAATGCCGAAGTGCTGCAGATCAAGGTCGCGCAGGGCGCCAAGCCCGGCGAAGGCGGCCAGCTGCCCGGGCACAAGGTCAACGAGCTGATCGCGCGGCTGCGCTACGCGCGTCCAGGCATCGGCCTGATCTCGCCGCCGCCGCACCACGACATCTATTCGATCGAGGACCTGGCGCAGCTGATCTACGACCTCAAGCAGGTCAACCCGACCGCGCTGGTGTCGGTGAAGCTGGTCAGCCATGCCGGCGTCGGCACGATTGCCGCGGGCGTGGTCAAGGCCGGAGCGGACCTGATCACCATCTCTGGCCATGACGGCGGCACCGGTGCCTCGCCGGTCAGCTCGATCCGCTATGCCGGCGTACCGTGGGAACTGGGCGTGGCCGAAGCGCACCAGGCGCTGCTGGCCAACGACCTGCGCGGGCGTACCCTGCTGCAGACCGACGGCGGCCTGAAGACCGGCCTGGACGTGGTCAAGGCCGCGCTGCTGGGCGCGGACAGCTTCGGCTTCGGCACCGCACCGATGATCGTGCTGGGCTGCAAGTACCTGCGCATCTGCCACCTCAACAACTGTGCCACCGGCGTGGCCACCCAGGACGAGCGCCTGCGCGAGAACCACTTCACCGGCCAGCCCGAGCGCGTGGAGAACTTCTTCCGCCTGCTGGCCGAGGAAGTGCGTGGCTGGCTGTCGTACCTGGGCGCACGTTCGCTGGAAGAAATCGTGGGCCGCACCGACCTGCTGCGGCAGATCGAGGCGGCGCCGCGCGACGGCGTGCGCGTGGACCTGTCACGCCTGCTGGCCGATGCCCGCTACGAGGGCAGTCACTGTGCCGCGCAGCGCCTGTACGAATCGCCGGACAGCCTGGCCACGCAGATGGACGGCCTGCTGGCCCCGGCCATCGAACACAAGCGCGGTGGCGAACACCGCTTCCTTATCCACAACACCGACCGCAGCATCGGCACCCGCCTGGCCGGTGCGGTGGCACGCGCACACGGCAACCAGGGCATGGCCGAGGCGCCGCTGGAACTGCGTTTCCGCGGCAGTGCCGGGCAGAGCTTCGGCGCGTTCAACGTCGGTGGCCTGCACCTGGAAGTGGAAGGCGAAGCCAACGACTACGTCGGCAAGGGCATGGCCGGCGGCCGCCTGGTGGTGCGTCCGCCGCGCGGCGCCCGCTTCGAGGCACGCAGCACCGCGATCATCGGCAACACCTGCCTGTACGGCGCCACCGGTGGCGAGCTGTTCGCCGCTGGCCGCGCCGGCGAGCGTTTCGCGGTACGCAATTCCGGCGCGCTGGCGGTGGTGGAAGGTGCCGGTGACCACTGCTGCGAGTACATGACCGATGGCGTGGTGCTGGTACTGGGCAAGGTCGGCCTGAACTTCGGTGCCGGCTTCACCGGTGGCCTGGCCTACGTGCTGGACGTCGACCGCGATTTCGTCGACCGCTACAACCACGAGCTGATCGACATCCATCGCGTCTCCGCCGAGGGCTTCGAGAACTACCGCCAGCACCTGCACCGCCTGATCGGCCGCCACCGCGAGCTGACCGGCAGCATCTGGGCGCAGCAGATCCTGGACGAGTTCCGCGATTACATCGGCAAGTTCTGGCTGGTCAAACCGAAGGCCGCCAGCATCGAGTCGCTGACCGAAACCCTGCGACGCGCCGCGTAACGGTAGTGCCGGCCGCTGGCCGGCATCCCAGGATCACGTAGTGCCGGCCGCTGGCCGGCAACGTTCCCCCCGCATTCCAGAGCCCGCCATGAGCCGCAAGCACGCCTTCCAGTTCCTCGATCTGCCCCGCACCATGCCGCAGCGCATTCCGGTGGAACTGCGCACGTCCGGCGACTGGGGCGAGCTGTATGGCAAGTTCGGCAAGGAGGACGCCCAGTACCAGGCCGGTCGCTGCCTGGATTGCGGCAACCCCTACTGCAGCTGGAAGTGCCCGGTGCACAACGCCATTCCGCAGTGGCTGCAGCTGGTGCAGGAGAACCGCATCCACGAAGCCGCCACGCTGTGCCACAGCACCAACCCGCTGCCGGAGGTGTGCGGCCGGGTCTGCCCGCAGGATCGACTGTGCGAGGGCAGCTGCACGCTGGAGGAATTCGGTGCGGTCACCATCGGTGCGGTGGAGAAGTACATCGTCGATACCGCGCTGGCCAGCGGCTGGCGCCCTGACCTGGGCGCGGTGCAGCCCAGCGGCCACAGCGTGGCGGTGATCGGCGCCGGTCCAGCCGGCCTGGCCTGCGCCGATCGCCTCGCCCGCGCTGGCATTGCCGCCGTGGTCTACGACCGCTATGAGCAGATCGGCGGCCTGCTGCAGTTCGGCATTCCCAGCTTCAAGCTGGACAAGGACGTGATCCACCGCCGCCGCGAAGTGCTGGAGGGCATGGGCGTGCAGTTCCGCCTCGGCGTGGAGATCGGCCGTGACCTGAGCGTGCAGCAGCTGCTGGACAGCCACGACGCGGTGTTCGTCGGCACCGGCGCCTACCGCTACACCGATGGTGGCCTCGACGGCCAGGACCTGAAGGGCGTGCTGCCGGCCCTGCCGTTCCTGGTACAGAACAGCCGCATTGTGGGCGGCGATGACCCGAAGGGTCGGCCGATTGCCGGCTGGGAAGACACCATTGCCCTGCCCGACCTCAACGGCAAGCGCGTGGTGGTGCTCGGTGGCGGCGATACCGGCATGGACTGCGTGCGCAGCGCGGTGCGGCTGGGCGCGGCCAAGGTCACCTGTGCCTATCGCCGCGACGAAGCCAACATGCCCGGCAGCGCGCGCGAAGTGGCCAATGCCCGCGAAGAAGGCGTGCGCTTCCTGTTCAACCGGCAGCCGCTGTCGATCGAAGCCGGCGCCGACGATGAAGTGATCGGCGTGACCGTGGTGGAAACCCGGCTGGGCGAGCCCGATGCCAACGGCCGCCAGAACGCCGTGCCGATCGAAGGCAGTGAATCGCTGCTGGAAGCGGACGTGGTGATCATCGCCTTCGGCTTCTCACCGAGCGTGCCGGCGTGGCTGGCCGAGCTGGGCGTGGAAGGCCAGTCCAACGGACGCATCGTGGCCGGCGGCAAGGACCGCCTGCCATTCCAGACCGCGCATCCGCGCCTGTTCGCCGGTGGTGACGCGGTGCGCGGTGCTGACCTGGTGGTGACCGCCGTGGCCGAAGGCCGCGATGCCGCCGCCAGCATCGTGCGGCTACTGGCCCACTGAGTCCGGTACCAGCAATGCCGCCAGCAGCGCCCGCAGTGCGTGCGGCTCCACCGGCTTGGCCAGGAAGTGGTCGATGCCAGCCGCACGACAGGCTTCGCGGGTGCTTTCCATCACGCTGGCGGTGAGCGCGATGATCGGCACCTGCGCACGCGCCGGGCAGGCATCGGCACGGATCGCCCGTGCCAGCGCGAAGCCATCCATGCCCGGCATGTGGCAGTCGGTGATGACCAGGTCGAACGGCTGCGCCTGCCATGCTTCAAGCGCCGACCGTCCATCGGTACAGGCGTGGACCTGCAGCCCGAGCGCACACAGGTGCTGCTCCAGCAGATGCAGGTTGGTGGGATGGTCTTCAGCCATCAGCACGCGCGCCGCCGGCAATGGACGCTCGTCCGCAACCGCCGGCGCGGGCGCGGCCACGGGTGCCTCACAGGCATCCAGGTCCAGATCCAGCCACACCGTGGTGCCCTTCCCGGGTGAGCTGCGCAGCTGCAGCTCCGCCCCCATCGAGATCGCCAGCTCGCGGCAGATCGCCAGGCCCAGCCCACTGCCGCCGAAGCGCCGCGTGGTCGAGCGCTCCGCCTGGGTATAGGCAGCGAACACCGCCTGCTGGCGCTCCTCGCTGATGCCCACGCCGCTGTCGCTTACCTGCAGGCGCAGCCGCTGGCCCCAGTCGCGTTGCTGCAGTACCTGCACCTGCAGTTCCACGTGGCCGTGCCGGGTGAACTTCAACGCGTTGCCGGCCAAGTTGAACAGGATCTGGCGCAGGCGCAGGCCATCGGCCAGCGATCCCGGCTGCATCTCCGGATCAAGCACCACCTGCAGGTGCAGGCCTCGGCTGGCGGCCACCGGCATCAGCAGCTGCTGCACCGCGCGCACCAGTGCCGCCAGGTCGGTGGGCCGCAGCTGCAGTGGTGCGCCCTCCAGGCGTTGGCTGTGCAGTACATCGTCGAGGATCTGCCGCAGCATCCGCGCGGCATCATCGACGGTGGCCAGCACCTGCTGCTGGCGCGGCTCCAGCCTGCTGCCCGCCAGCCGTTCGAGCATGCCCAGCAGCGTGCTCATCGGGGTGCGGATCTCGTGGCTCATCGTTGCCAGGAAGTGCGCCTTGGCCTGTGCCGCCTGCTCGGCCTCGCGGCGCGCTTCGGCCAGCGCGCGGGTACGTGACTGCACCTCACTGACGTCGATCCAGTAGCCGCTCCACTCGACGTCGCTGTCGTCGCAGGACAACGGCCGCCCATGCGAGCGCACCCATCGCCAGCCCTGTGGCGAGCGGGTGCGGAAGGTGACGTCGATCGGGCCACGCGCCAATGCAGCCATCTCGACGCAGGCCATCACCTGGTTGCGGTCATCCGGGTGGACCGCGGCCAACAACCGCTGGTGATCGATCCGCGCGGTCTCCACGCTGATTCCGAACAGGGCCTGCACGTCCCCGGCGATCTGCGGAAAGCTGTAGTGGCCGCCCGCCGAACGACGCGCCTGGTAGACCACCGCCGGCAGGTTCGCGGTCACCTCCTGCAGGCGCTGCTCCACCCCTCGGCGGCGCACGCTCTCGCGATGGACCCGCCAGTAGCCGAAGGCATGGACCAGCGCCAGGGCGAGCAGGATGAGCGAGGCCGGCACCAGCCAGCGCAGGGGCGACGATGACGGAGCATTGCGCGGCCGGTCCGGCAGCCAGGCCGCGCGGATCTGATCGCGTTCGGTGTCGGTCAGCTGCGACAGCGCCTGTTCGAAGCCGGCGATGACATCGGCGCAGGCGGGCGTGGTCGCCAGCACCAGGGCATCATCGAATCCGGCCGGCGCGGCGATCAGCAGTGCATCGCCCTGGTAGCGGCGCAACGCCGCCTCGACGTCGCCGAGGTTGGCGACCACCGCATCGACCAATCCGGTACCCAGCAGCGGGAGTGCATCGTCCAGCGCTGCCGGAGGCAGCAGCTGTGCACCCGCTGCCTGCTCGGCCAGCAGCCCCTGCAGCGGCACCCGGCTGGGGCTGGCCACAATGCGTCCACGTAGATCTTCCAGGCCCAGCACCGGCGGCGCATCCTCCCGGCGCACGATCACCTGTGGCAGCTGCAGGTAGGGCGTGCTGACCACCCATCCGGCAGGCAGTTGCGAGCGTGGCCATCCCAGCAGCGCCTGGGTGCCGGCCGGCAGCTCGTCCCGGTCCACGCTGGTGGCCGGCACGGGCAACAGCTGCAGTGGCCGTTGCCCGCCCAGCAGCTTCAGGTACGCCGCGCCGAGCCCCCGGGCTTCGCCCTGTTCGCTGGACGACAAAGGAGCACGGTCGGACGGCCAGGCGATGCGCAGCGGTGTGCTGCAGCCCGTGGCGGAGGCCGCGGCAGGCAGCAGCAGGCTGGCCATGACAGCAATGGCTGCCGGGAAGCCGGCGACATTCACGGTAGGCATCCTCATCTCGCGGGCGGAAGGAACGGCCGCGCTGCGGTACCGCTGCCTGCCACGCTATCGACGCCCGGGCCGACGGCAATGAAGAAAGTTGTAAAAGCATCCAGATGGGGGAATGCCGACATACACTGCCGCCTTCACCCGTACCTGCGGAGCGTTCGATGCGCATCGGCCTGGCTGCCAACCGTCTTCATCACCACGACGCGCGCGCTGCGCTGTTCCGTTGGCTGCGCAGCAGCGAGGCCGGCCTGCGCGAGCTGGGCGTGTCGCTGCATGCGGTCGGCCGCACCCATGACGCGATCGAACGGCAGGGCTTCCTGACCGGGTACGCGGGCCTGCACCGTTATCCCTACGGACGCGAGGGTGGCCTGATGAAGCTGGTCGCCGAAGTCGTTGGCATGGGTCCGGATCGGACACTGGATGGCGCGATCTACCTGATCGACCCGGTCGATCCATCCTCGGTGTTTCCGGAAGCAACCGCGCTCAAGCGGCAGTGCGTGATCCACGGCAAGCCGTTCATTTCGACCGTGGCCACCGCACGCGACTGGGTGGAGGTGGAGCGCGTCCACGCCGGGCTGGCAGCCGATGCCGGCGCCGACGACCTGCATGCGTTCGAAGGCCAGACGCTGGCGCTGATCGCGCACGATGCGATGAAGCCGGCGATGCTGGCCTTCGCCGATGAGCACTTCGATGTGCTGGCCCGGTTCGATGAGCGGGTGGCCACCGGGACCACCGGCCAGCGTTTGAACGCGCTGGCCTGGAGCCGGGGCTGGCCGCGTGATACGCCGTGGGTGACGCGCTACCAGAGCGGCCCGATGGGCGGTGATGCGCAGATTGCCGACCGGGTGCTGGAGGGGCGTTGCCAGCGCGCGATCTTCTTCGAGGATCCGCATGTGGCGCGCCAGCATGAGGCGGATATCCAGCTGCTGGAGCGCGCGGTGACGACAGTGACCGATCAGGCGGTGTGCATTACGGCGCCGCGGGTGGCGGCGCGGTGGGCGGCGGCGGCGGCGCTGCGGGCGGGGTGAGGGTTTCGACCAACGGCTGAGCCCCTCGTGGTGGGTCGTTCAGATCAGAAGCCGTGCTTGGCCGGGTGGGGTGGATTGCGCAGAGGTCGCTGCAAGTCCCCCTCCGGGGCCCGGCCCAGCCGCTGGCGGCTGTGCGTTCAGGCGCTTGCGAAGCAGTGCTTCGCAAGCAAAGCGCCTTCACCCCTGTAAGCTCGGTCGCCGCTTGCTCGTGTGCGCTGTCCTGCGCACACGGCAAGACCGGGCTTGGGCGTCCTGCCCAACCCGCCCGAGGCATGCCTCGGGCCCATGCGGCTCACGCCCCTGCGCAACCCACCCCACCCGGCCACGGACACTTTCCGGTGTGCCCACCACGGAAGAAAGAAAGAAGAGCAGGAGCGAAAGCGGGTCGCGCGCTGCGCGCGCTTTTGTAGAGCCGAGCCATGCTCGGCTGCTGTTGATCGCGAGGGCTGAATATCCGCGCTACGCGCGTTAGCCGAGCATAGGCTCGGCTCTACAGCAGCTGGCGGAGCATAGCTTTCAAGCGGCGCCCTTCGAGCTGGAAGTAGTCGCGCTGTTCGCGCCAGGCGGGGAAGCGTTGTTCCACTTCATGCCAGAACGCGGGTGAGTGATTCGGCTGGATCAGGTGGCAGAGTTCGTGCACCAGCACGTACTCGAACGCCTCGGATCGGCCCAGCACCAGGGCCAGGTCCAGTGCCATGCTGCCGTCCGGGGCAAGTGAGCCCCATTGCGAGGACATCACCTTCAGGCGCAGGCGGCTGGGTGCGCGCGGCAGGGTGGGCAGGTACTTCGGCAGCCAGCGGCCGACGTCGGCGCGGGTCTGGGCTTCGTAGAACTCGCGCAGCAGGCGGCGCAGGGTGGCATCACCGCCGCGGGTCGGCCACTGCACGCAGGCGCCGTGCGCGTCGATCTCCAGCCGCGCGTAGCGGCCTTCCTGCCAGCGCAGCGGCAGCAGTTCGCCGCGCAGTGGCAGCACACCGGCTTCGCCGGGCTGCAGCGGCGCCGGCAGGCCCTGGCCCTGGTACTGGCGCAGCTGCAATGCCAACCAGTCGCGGTGTTGTTCCAGGAAGCGTTCGCCCATCACCAGGCTTGCGCGCGGTGGTAGGGTCAAACGTGCGCCGCGTTCGTCCACGCTCAGCTTGATGCGGCGCGCACGTGGATCGCGCACGCGCAGCACCTCGATCTCGGCATCCTCCAGGCGCAGGCGAACGGTGTCGCGCTGTACGGTGGCGGGCGGGGTCGGGCTGATCAGGCGGCGCAGCAGACGGCTCATGCGCCCAGCATAGCGCCGCTTCGGGCCGCCCGATGACCGGCGGCCGTCGGGCTGCCTGTTCAGTCAGCCTTGCTGAGCTTGAAGGCTTCTTCCAGCAACAGGAACAGGCGGCGGATCTCGGCGCTCTGCAGGGCGAAGCGGGCGTCGAACTCGGCGCGGCGGCCGTCTTCGTCGGCATGCTCCAGCTGGTCCAGGGCGCCGTCGAGGAACTTCAGCTTGCGCACGATCAGGTCGTCGCCGATGACGAAGGACAGGTTGTCTTCGAAGATCAGCGCCAGCTTGGTCACCTGCTTGCCCGCGTCCAGGTGCTTGTCGATCTCGTCGCAGCGCAGTTCCTGGTGCTGGCACTTGACCACCGCGCCACCTTCCACCGGGTCCTTCATCTCGCACTCTTCGCCCAGGCTCAGCCCGGTCGGCAGCGGCTCGCCGGCGATCCAGCCGGTCAGGATCGAGCGCGGCGCGACTTCGGCATTCAGCGGCATCGCCGGGAAGCTGCCGAGCAGGCCGCGGATGTCGGACATGAAGTACTCGCCGGTCTTGCGGCTGGAGGTATCCACCGCCACGTAGCCGTGCTGCAGGTCGATGAAGGCGTCGTTGCGCGAGGACTTCACGAAGGCGCGCGGCAGCAGTTCATGCAGCAGGTCGTCCTTCATGCGCTTGCGCTCGCGGCCACCCGGGCGGCGGCCTTCCTTCTCCTCGATCTCCTCCAGCTTGCGCTCGAGCAGGTCGTTGACCACCGCCGCCGGCAGGATCTTGTCCTCGCCGCCCACGGTCAGCCACAGATGTTCGGCGATGCGGTGGGAGAGCAGTTCCTTCTCCTCGCGGCCGAACGGCGAGATGAAGCCGCGCGAATTCATTTCCAGCGCGCCGACCGGCTTCAGCAGCGCGTGCGGCAGCAGGGTGTCGACTTCGGAAAAATCGGTGGTGGTCGGGAAACGGAAGAACGTCAGGTTGCGAAAGAACATGGAATTCCGGATGGCAAAGAGGAAGGGCGACCGACCTTAAACGGTGGGCGTCTCGGGATCTGCGTCGGCGTCGGCCGGGGAACCGGCCAGCCAGGCATGGGCGTCGGGCAGCGGCGCGTCGTCGCGACGGCCCAGCGCCATGAAGTCGAACAGGGTGGTGTCGGCCAGCTGCGAGGGCCGGACTTCGCCCATGGCACGCGCGATCTGCTCGATGCGGCCCGGGTGGTCCTTTTCCCACTGCTTCAGCATCAGGCCGACCTGGCGGCGCTGCAGGTTCTCCTGGCTGCCGCACAGGTTGCAGGGAATGATCGGGAACTGGCGGGCCTGTGCGTACTCGACGATGTCGCTTTCGCGCACGTAGGCCAGCGGCCGGATCACCACGTGCTTGCCGTCATCGCTGCGCAGCTTCGGCGGCATGCCCGACAGCTTGGCGTGGTGGAACAGGTTCATGAAGAACGTGGTCACCATGTCGTCGCGGTGGTGGCCCAGCGCGATCTTGGTGAAGCCATGGAGTTCGGCGTAGTTGTACAGCGCGCCACGACGCAGCCGCGAGCACAGCGAACACATGGTCTTGCCTTCCGGGATGACCCGGCTGACCACCGAATAGGTGTCCTGCTCGATGATGTGATACGGCACGCCCAGGCCTGCCAGATATTCCGGCAGTACGTGCTCGGGGAAGTCCGGCTGCTTCTGGTCCAGGTTCACCGCCACCAGCTCGAACGGCACCGGCGCCTTCTTCTGCAGCTGCAGCAGCACGTCCAGCAGGGTGTAGCTGTCCTTGCCGCCGGACAGGCAGACCATGACCTTGTCGCCGGCCTCGATCATGCCGAAGTCGGCAATCGCCTCGCCGACCTGGCGGCGCAGGCGCTTGGCCAGCTTGTGCTGCTCGCGCTCGGCCACGCGCGGATCACGGGCGACGCGCGGCTGGGGATCGGGAAGGGAAATCACGGCACTCATGGGTTCCATTCTAACGGCTCGGAGCGGCCACGGCCGGGGGTCGGGATTCCCCTCTCCCGGCAGTCATCATCGCTGTGTATGCTCGGAGGCTGTGGACACCTACAGCCCCGCCGAGATCGTCGAGCACCTCGCCGCCCTGCGCGCCGAGCACCGCCTGCTGGATGAACAGATCACCCGCATGGCCGCCAATGGCGAGGACGAGCTGGAAGCCAAGCGCCTGAAGCGGCGCAAGCTTCAGCTGAAGGACTGCATCGCCAGGCTGGAAAGCCTGCAGATTCCCGACGAACCGGCCTGAGCGGTGGCCCATCCACGCATGGCGTGGATCTACTGCTTCGCCCCGGTAGATGCCAACCTTGGTTGGCATGCCGTTCGCCGGGCACGGCCCGGCGCTGCCTTCAATCCTGCGGCGCAGGCTCGTCCGGACGGGCCGCTTCCGGGCTGACCCGCTCGATGGTGTGGCGCAATTCGCGGCCGAGGATGAACTTGGCATCCTTGGCCCAGGCGTCCAGGCGTTCGTCGAACAGCAGCTTGCTGTTCTCGTCCGGCCACACCAGGCGCAGCTCGCGCAGCTTCTGGATGAAGCCACGGAACAGGGATTTGTCGAAGAACTCCGGTGCCGCCGGTGCGTACAGCAGGCTCAGCCGTTGCGCGGCCTGCTGGCACAGGCTTTCCAGCTCGGCCGCGCCGAGCACGCCCGGACCGTTCTTCACCAGCACCGAGATGGCGATGTAATAGCGCTCGAACGCCTGCTGCAGCGAATGGCCGATCGCACGCAGGCGGAACACCTCGTCGGTCTGCCCGGTGTTGCGCGCCAGGATGCCGCCATCGTCATCGTTGACGTTCTGCAGCAGGCCCTCACGCACGAACACATCGATGGTCCGGTCGATGCGCTGGGCGAACTCGTCCTCGCTCCACGGCAGGAACAGCTCGGCCTGCAGGAACGGGTATACCGTACGGCCCAGCTGGACCAGGCCGGTGCGGCTCATGCGGCGGTTGTTCTGGAAGCAGCAGGCCACCCACGACGAGGCGGTGAACAGGTGCACCACGTTGTTGCGGAAGTAGCTGAGCAGCACCGCGGTGTCGCCGCTGACGCTGAGCACATCGCCCAGCGGGTGCTTGATGCGGGTGAGGACGTTGATTTCCTCGGCGTGGGCGATGATCCGCTCCGGCGAGTGCGGGGTCACCGTCACCCGGTCCGAGTACGGCATCTCGACCAGCAGGGTCTTGCACAGCTCGATCTGCGCGATCAGGTCGGCCTCGCCCATCGCGTGCTTCGGCGTGGACAGCAGGGCCAGCGCCAGCAGGTTGATCGGGTTGACGTCGGCGGCGCCGTTGATGCGCACCTGGATGCGTTCGGCCAGCGTATCCACCGTGGTCGACAGCCACGCCGGCTTCTCGTCCTCGGAGACCGCCTCGCCCTTCCACTCCGGCGCCTTCTCGGCGAGCACGTCGTTCAGTGCGATCGGTTCGCCGAAGTTCACCACCACCTGGCCGTAGTTCTGCTTGAGCACCTTGGGGATGCCCCACAGCAGCGACCAGATCGATTCCTTTTCCTTCGGCCGGCCGGACAGTTCGTCCAGGTAGCTGCCGCCCTCCATCAGCTTCTCATAGCCGATGTAGATGGGCTGGAACAGCACCGGCTTGCGCGGCTGGCGCAGGAACGCGCGCAGCGTCATCGAGATCATGCCGCCCTTGGGCTGCAGCAGTCGGCCGGTACGCGAGCGGCCGCCTTCGACGAAGTACTCCAGCGAGTAGCCACCGGCCACCAGCTGCGCGACGTATTCGCTGAGCACCGCCGAGTACAGCGCGTTGCCACGGATCGAGCGGCGGATGAAGAACGCACCGCCCTTGCGCAGCAGGGTGCCGACCACCGGCAGGTTCAGGTTGATGCCGGCCACGATGTGCGGCGGCACGATGCCACGGTCGTACAGCAGGTAGGACAGCAGCAGGTAGTCCATGTGGCTGCGGTGGCTGGGCACGTAGACCACTTCGTGGCCCGGCGCGGCGGCCTTGAACTTGTCCAGGTGGTGCACCAGCACGCCCGCATAGATGCGGTTCCACACGTGGCTGAGCATGAAGCTGGCCGAGCGCACCACCGGGCTGGAATAGTCCGCGGCGATTTCCCAGGCGTAGGCGTGCGCCTTCTTCCAGGCATCGGCCGGCTTCGAGTTGTCGCGCTTGGCCTGTGCGGCGATCGCTTCGCGTACCGGCTCGGCGGCCAGCACCTGGTCCACCAGCAGGCGCCGGGTCGACAGGTCGGGGCCGATCACCGATTCACGGATGCGTCGGAAGTGCGTACGCAGCACGCGCTGCAGCTTGCGCACCGTGCGCTCCGGCTCCAGGCCTTCGTCCACGGTGCTGCGCAGCGAGATCGGCGGGGCAAAGCGGACGATGGTGCTGCGGCCGTTGAGCAGCACCGCCAGCAGGCGGCGGAAGCGGCCGACCAGCGCCCAGTTTTCCGAGAACAGCACGGCGAACCAGCCGCTCTGCTTGTCCGGCGCGCGGCCGACGAAGATCGACACCGGCACCAGGTGCACGTCCAGGTCATCGCGCACGCGATGAGCCTGCAGCACCTTGGCCAGCGAGTCCGAATGGGTCTTGGCGCCGCGCTGCTCGGGAATCAGCGAGTTGCTGGAGCTGCGCCGCGACAGCGCCAGGTAGGCGCGCTTGCGGCCGGTCGGGTCACCGGCCAGCGGCACCAGCGGCGATGGCAGGCCGGCCTGGCGGCAGGCCTTGTCCAGGATCAGCGCATTGGACAGGCCGTAGTCTTCCAGCACGTACATGACCGGGCGGCCATCGTTGTACTGGCCCGGGTCTTCCGGTTCGATCTTCAGCGACAGCCACGGCTCGACCAGACGGCCGAGCAGGCGAGCCCACAGCGGGCGGCGGCCAGCCGGACGCGCGTGCGCGGGCGGCGGTACCGGGTTCGGGCCGGTACCGGTCGAGGGGGACGCCGGCACCGTATCGGCGGGCGTCGACTGGGATTCTTCGCCGGGGAACGGCAGCGGGTTCTGTTTCGACATCGGCGCCATTATGGCTTAGGCGGCGGCGTTGCCGCTTCCCCACCCTCGGCGGGGGCTTCAGCCGGTGACGGCGACGCAGCGGCGCGGGCCGCGTCGGCCTTGCGCAGCAGCGCGTCGGTGTCGGCCAGGGTGCGGGTCAGGTACCAGTGGCCCTCGCGGCGGCTCAGCGGCAGCTGCAGGGTCATCTCACGCCCCGCCAGGTCGTAGTGCAGGCGTACCAGCGCATTGTCGCCCTCCACCGAGAGCAGTTCACCGCGCACGCTGCGCAGTGCGTCATCCACGCCCAACCCGTAGCTGCCCAACACCGCCTTGAGGGTATGGATGAACGGCGCCAGCTGCTGCAGGCTGCCTTCCATGCCCGCGGCCTGCAGGCCGGCCTCATCGTCGAAGCCGACCTTGCCGGCGGCCCCCACCAGCGCGGCGATCGTGCTGCGTGCACGCGCACGGTCACTGATCGGCGCGCCCTGCGCCCAGCTGGCGAGGGTTTCCACCAGGGCGATGTAATGGGCCTGCTGGCCGGGCGTATAGCCCTTCTGGTGGCGCAGGTACTGCACGCCGAAGTTGCCCATCGACTGCGCGGCCTGGCGCACGGCACCGGCCTGGCCGGCCAGCTGGCGGTCGAAGCTGCGTTGCAGTTCGGCACCGGCATTGGGCGTGCGCAGTGCGGCCAGCATCGGCAGCAGCTGGTCGCCCAGTGGCAGTTCAGTCAGCGGCCACTGGCTGCGGCCCTCGGCCCAGGCCTGCTGCAGGCGCTGGTACTGGCTGGGCGGAACCGACAGCTTTGCATAGCCGACCAGATCGTCCTCGGCCAGGCGCAGGGCCATCGCCTGCACCGCCGCAACTGGTTCGGCTGCCGGCCTGGCCGGATCGTTGGCCGGTTCACGGCACGCGGTCACGGCCAGCAGCATGACTGCCAGCCCCCATCCACGCGCAGACCTTCCTCGCACTGCCACGCTCATGCACTCGGACTCCCCGGACCGGTCCGCATCTTGCGGCCTGCGAGGTGACAGCGGCAAGCCGGGACGTCACGGTTTCCGCAGTTGCTTGTGCAAGTCACTGATCGGAATAAAAAAAGAGCCGGGATCACGAGGATCACAGGCTCTTCAAGCCGGCGCAGGGCCGGTGGACAGTGTTGTGGCACATGTCCGGTCCGAGGACCGGATGGCGGCGATCCTACGCTGCCGCTCAAGTTAAGGCAACACTTCACGTAGTGTCATATAAATCATTGATTTTATTGATTAGCCTGATGCCTTGCGCCGGGGCCATGAAATCTACGGCAGGTTTTGCGGCGATTCGGGCACAACCGGTCCTTCGGCGGATGCAAAAACGCCATCCCGCGCGGGTCGGGATGGCGTTCGGGCCTGCAGACTGCACAGCGGAATCTCAGCGTGCAGCCAACGCCGACGCGATTTCCTGCTGGATGGCCCGGGCCGCGGCCTGCGGATCGGCGGCCAGGCGGATCGGGCGACCGACCACGATGGCATCGGCGCCATCGGCAAAGGCCTGGACCACGCCAACGGTACGCTTCTGGTCATCGCCGACCGGGCCACCGGGGCGGATGCCCGGGCAGACGATCGAGAACCCGGCGCCGGTAGCGGCGCGGATCGGGCCGGCTTCCTGGCCCGAGGCGATCACGCCATCGATGCCGGCCGCCTGCGCGGCCAGCGCGCGCTCGACCACCACGTCCACCGGCTCACGGTCGATGCCCATCTGCGCCAGGTCCGGGCGGCCCATCGAGGTCAGCACGGTCACTGCCAGCAGGCGCATTTCGCTGCTGTTGGCGGCGGCGCAGGCTTCCATCATCGCCGGGTGCCAGCCGTGGATGGTGGCGTAGCTGACCGGCCACTGCGACAGGCGCTTGATCACCGCCGCGGCGGTGGCCGGGATGTCGAAGAACTTCAGGTCGACGAACACGCGCTTGTCGCGGCGGGCCAGCTCGTCCAGCACCTGGAAGTACTCGCCGGAGGCGAGCAGTTCCATGCCGATCTTGTAGAACGCCACGCTGTCGCCGAGGCGGTCGACCCACTCCAGCGCCTGCACGCGGTCCGGCACGTCCAGCGCGAAGATCAGGCGCTCGTCATCGCGCAGCGGCAGCGGCGCGCGGCTCACGGCGCGTAGTCCAGCGCAGCGCGCTTGGCGTCGTGACGGGCCTGGCGCGACTGGCTGTAGTCGTTGTTGAACTGCGCCGGCTCGAAGCCGCCGTAGGTCGGGTTCGGCAGCATCCACCAGCGCTCGCCGAACCAGTCGTGGTACTGCTGCAGCAGCGCGTCACGACCGTCGTTGGTGTTGGCGGTCACTTCGACGAAATCGCCCAGCTGGTCGCCGAACTGCATCAGCACGCGGTACTTCTGCCCGGCCAGGCGGCGGCGGCAGTTCTTCTCGCTGCCGGCCTGCTCGCAGCCTTCGACCACGGTGCCCAGGCCCAGGAACACGCTGTCATCGGCCACCGGCAGGCCCTGCTCGCGCAGGTTGGCCAGGGTTGCGTCCTTCAGGTGCACGGCGCGGTTGGAGATGTACAGCAGGGTCACGCCCTTGGCGTTGGCGGCCTTGGCGAAATCAACCACGCCCGGAATGGCCTTGGCCTTCTTTTCGGCCACCCACTGGTCCCAGGTCAGCTCGTCGTATTCCTTGCCGTCGCGCACCAGGCGCGCCTGGTAGGGCGAGTTGTCCAGCACGGTCTCATCCACGTCCAGCACCACGGCCGGCTTCAGGCCCTTGGCCTCGTTGCCGCGTTCTTCCGGCACCAGCGCATCCCAGTGGGCTTCCTTCAGCGCGGCATCCAGGTGGTCGGCGGCGGCACGGTAGGTCTGCTCGGTGATCGCCTTGTACTCCTGCGCGCGCTGCATCCACAGCACCGCATTGAGATTGTCGTTGGCAGTGGCATCGAGCGCGCCGTCGGCCTTGGCAGCGGCGGCCGGGGCCTCCGGGGCAGCGGCTTCGGCGGCAGGCGCATCCACGCGCTTGCAGGCGGACAGGCCCAGCGCCGCGGTGGCGAGCAGGGTCAGGGACAGGGAAACGGGACGACGCATGGATTCACCGGCAATCAGATATACCGGCGCATTTTACCGGCAAAGGCGGTCCCGGGACGGCTATGCTTGGCGGTTGACCCGTTGCCCTTCCGGAGGCCGCCATGACCGATTCCACCCAGACCCCCGACGTCCCCCTGCTCGACGCCGTGCAGGCCCGCCTGCTGGGCTGCCTGGTGGAGAAGGAGGCAACCACCCCGGACACCTATCCGCTGACGGTCAACGCCGCCCAATCGGCCGCCAACCAGAAGACCGCCCGCGAGCCAGTGATGAACGTCGATGCCGGCAGCGTGCAGCACGCGCTGCGCCAGCTGGAAACACTGGGCCTGGCCCGCCAGCACTTCTCCTCGCGCGCAGACCGTTACGAGCACCGCCTGCAGGCCGCGCTGGACCTGACCCGGCAGCAGACCGTGCTGCTGGCGATGCTGCTGCTGCGTGGGCCGCAGACCCTGGGCGAACTGGTCACGCGCAGCGAGCGACTGCACCGCTTCGCCGACGCCGACGAAGCCCGCCACGCCATCGAGCGCCTGCAGCAGCGCGCGCTGCTGGTGGTGCTGCCGCGCGCCAGCGGCCAGCGCGAAGACCGCTACATGCACCTGCTGTGCGGTGAAGTGGACGGCGCGGCGCTGGCGGCGAAGTATGCCGGCAGCGGCGGTGGCAGCGATGCGGCCGATCCCGGCCTGGCCGAGCGCGTGGCCCAGCTGGAAGCGGCCGTGGCCGAGCTGCAGGCGCAGCTGGCCGAACTGCGCGGCTGATGGTGGGTGCCGACCGTTGGTCGGCACTGCATCTGAATCGTGCCGACCAAAGGGCGGCACCCACCCTCAGCTACTACTGTGCCGGCCAGCGGCCGGCACTACCCGACGTCAGCCGCACCCAAGGTGGCGTACAGCCGGCTGGGCGTTTCGATGCCCGGCAACTGGATCACCCCGCGCTCCTGCATGCCCAGGCCCAGCAGGATCTTCCCGGACACCACGTTGTCCAGATCGGTGATGCCGTACAGATCCTGCAGGCCCAGCTCAGCGCGCGCATGCGCGAACACCGCCCGCGCCGCCTCACCGGCATAACCCTGCCCGGCGAATTCAGACAGCACCGCGTAGCCGATGTCCGGCCCCGGCAGGCCATCGCGCCGCACCAGCCCGGCATTGCCCAGCCACGCCCCATCGGACAACCGCTCGATGGCATACATGCCGAACCCATTCAACGCATAGCTGTGCAGCACCCGCAGCGCGATGTACTCACGCGCCTGTTCTTCACTGCGCACATTGCGGTCACCAATGAAGCGCACGAAGCCCGGATCATTCAACAGCGCCAGCATCGGTGCCGCATCGCGATCAGGTTCAATCGCACGCAGGCGCAGGCGTTCGCTTTCAATTGGATGCACGCGCAGACCTCCAGCCGAAACCCCGATTCTGCCTCAACCCCCGGCTGTTGCTTTTGATTTTCTTTTTTCTTTTCCGTGGCTGGCGCGCACGGAACCTGTCAGAGGCCGGGCGGGTGGGCTGGGCGGGACCGTCCGCGGCATGGATGCCGCGGCCGAGCCCCCATGGACGGGTTTACGGCGTGTCCCGACCAGGCCCCCCCGCCCGCCCCCCCCCCCAAAGCCCGGGAAAACCGGCGGCCCCCCGGGGCGCGCCCGGGAGCCCCGCCAACAAACACG
>NZ_JBDJKU010000006.1:0-108186 GCF_039673015.1 Stenotrophomonas sp. TWI1409 | reverse complement strand
TTTGTCGTCTCCCCCTGGGTGCTTTTTTTTTTCTCCCCCTCTTCCGTCCCCGCCCCCCCCCCCCGACTCTACAAAAACCATCGAGCAAGCTCGACGCTACATCACCACGGCCGGCGCATGCTCACTGACGCCAACGCGACGCCACTGGGATGCGGATAGGTCTCCTCGCGCACGCTGATGAACCCGTGCCGTTGATAGAACGGCACGGCGTTGAGCGAGGCCGACAGCACTACCTCACGATCACGATCGGCCATCGCCAGCAGGCGCTGCATCAGCGCCTGGCCGATGCCCTTGCCGCCGCGATCCGGATCGACGAACAACGCATCAACCTCGTTGGCATCGGTATCAAACACGCCGAACCCGAGCAGGACACCCTGCCCGTCCTCGGCCACCACGCAGCCCCCCTGCGACAACAGCCGCGCGTACTGCGACGGTGGCGGCGAGGCAGACCAGGGCGCGATGACCTCGGGAGGGTAATGGCTGCTGCAGATCTCGCGCACGCAGCGCGTACGCAGGGCCCACAGCCTGGCCACATCATCCATGGTGCCGGTCCTGAACTGCATGACGCCTCCTTGTAGGGTCGAGCTTGCTCGACTGCGTGGAAAAGCAGTCGAGCATGGCTCGACGCTACAGAATCGTTATCGCGACTTGCTGGCGCGCAGCGCCTGGATCTTCGGCGGCGGCTGGAACGAGTCGCTGCGTGCATCGGCCCAGAACGCATGGAACACCGCATGGTCGGGCACCTTGTGCAGCAGTTCGCCTGGTTCCAGGTAGCGGTACAGCGAGGCCAGCGAACGGATTTCCACCGGTGAGACGCGGCGCAGGATGTGCTCCGGCCCCAGCTCGGCAGGATCGTTCAGGCCCGCCGCACACAGCAGCTCCTTCAGGGCGTGCAGCGTGTGCTCGTGGTAGCTGTACACACGGGTGGCCTTGTCCGGTGCATCCAGATGCTTCCAGCGTGCGGGGTCCTGGGTCGCGATGCCGGTCGGGCACTTGTCGGTATGGCAGCTCAGTGATTGGATGCAGCCCAGCGCGAACATGAAGCCTCGGCCGGCATTGCACCAGTCAGCCCCCAGCGCGATGGTCCGCGCGATGTCGAACGCGCTGGTGATCTTGCCGGCCGCACCGATGCGGATGCGATCGCGCAGATCCAGGCCGACCAGGGTGTTGTGCACCAACAGCAGCGCTTCGTGCATCGGCACGCCGACATGGTCGACGAACTCCGCCGGTGCCGCACCCGTGCCACCCTCGGCGCCGTCGACCACGATGAAGTCCGGCAGCAGCCCGGTTTCCTGCATCGCCTTGGCAATGCCGAACCACTCCCATGGATGGCCGATGGCCAGCTTGAAACCGACCGGCTTGCCACCGGACAGCTCGCGCAGGCGTGCAACGAACTGCAGCAGCTCGACCGGCGTCGAGAACGCCGAGTGACGCGACGGTGACACGCAGTCCACACCCATCGGCACGCCACGCGTCACCGAGATCTCGGCGGTCACCTTTGGCGCCGGCAGCACGCCACCGTGGCCGGGCTTGGCGCCCTGCGACAGCTTGATCTCGATCATCTTGACCTGATCATGGGTGGCATTGGCAACGAAGCGTTCCTCGCTGAATCCGCCCTTCTCGTCACGGCAACCGAAGTAGCCCGAGCCGATCTCCCACACCAGGTCGCCGCCCATCTCGCGGTGGTAGGGCGAGATCGAACCTTCGCCGGTGTCGTGATAGAAGCCACCGCGGCGTGCGCCTTCGTTCAGCGCGCGGATGGCATTGGCCGACAGCGAACCGAAGCTCATCGCCGAGATGTTGAACACGCTGGCCGAATAAGGCTTGGCACAGTTCGGGCCGATCAACACACGGAAGTCATGCTTGGCGATGGCGGTCGGTGCCAGCGAATGGTTGATCCACTCGTAATCCACCGCATAGGTGCTGCGCAGGGTGCCGAACGGCACCGTGTCCATCTCGTTCTTGGCGCGCTGGTAGATCAGTGCACGCTGCTGGCGCGAGAACGGCACGTCTTCCAGGTCGCTCTGCACGAAGTACTGGCGGATCTCCGGGCCGATCGATTCCAGCCCGTAGCGGAAGTGCGCCATCACCGGATAGTTGCGGCGCAGCGTGCTGCGCTTCTGCAGCAGGTCCCAGGTCCCCAGCGCCGCCATCGCGGCAGTCAGGCCGACGCCCCAATACCAGGCCGGCCAGATCGTGGCCAGCCACAGGCATATCGGGAACATCAGGATGGCGAGCAGGTAGACGATATACCGGTGCATGGCTTTCCTCGGTTGCAACTGCCCCCGAGTCTACCGCGCCACCCGCTGCCAAGGCTTACAAGCGATCGTCAACCACGTTGCGCGGCCAGGCCGATTTCACGTCGTAGACCAGGCCTCCCGGCGCCAGCAGGCCCCGGATTGCGGATTCATCCATCGCCTTGAAACGGGCGTGGGCCACCGCCAGCACCACCGCGTCATAACACCCCGCCCCGGGATCGGCCAGCCAATCCAGGCCCTCGCCGGTCAGCGCCGCCGGGCCGACCCAGGGGTCGCTGACCTCCACCTGCGCACCGGCATCGCGCAGGCGTTGCGCCAGCTCCAGCGCGCGGCTGTTGCGCAGGTCCGGGCAATCCTCCTTGAAGGTCACGCCCAGTACCAGGATGCGTGCGTCCGCCGGCGCACGGCCACGCTCGGCCAGCATCGCCAGCACCCGCGCCGCCACGTGCTCGCCGACGCGGTTGTTGACCTGTCGTGCGGTGTGGATCAGGTCCGGGTGATAGCCCACGCTCTCGGACTTGTGCAGCAGATAGTACGGGTCCACGCCGATGCAGTGGCCGCCGACCAGCCCCGGCCGGAACGGCAGGAAATTCCACTTGCTGCCGGCGGCGTCCAGTACGTCCTGGGTATCGATGCCCAGCCTGTCGAAGATCAGGGCCAGCTCGTTGACCAGCGCAATGTTGACGTCGCGCTGGATGTTCTCGACCACCTTGGCCGCTTCGGCCACCCGCATCGACGGTGCCGGGAAGGTACCGGCGGCGATGATGCGCTGGTACAGACCATCAATCACCGCAGCAACTTCCGGTGTCGAGCCGGAAGTGATCTTGCGGATGTCGGCCAGGCGCCGCTGGCGGTCGCCGGGGCTGACCCGTTCCGGGCTGTAGCCGCAATAGAAGTCTTCGTTGAAGCTCAGGCCCGAACCCTGCTCCAGCAGCGGCACGCACACTTCCTCGGTGGTACCGGGGTAGACCGTGGACTCGTAGATCACCAGGTCGCCGGCGCGAAGATGACTGGCAATCAGCCGTGTCGCCGAACGCAGGGGCTCCAGGTCGGGCTGCTCGTAAGCATCGATCGGGGTCGGCACGGTGACGATGTAGACGTTGCAGGCATCGAGCAGTGCCGGATCGCTGCCGTACTGCAGCAGCTGCGCACTTGCCAGCTCGTCGGATTCCATTTCCAGCGTGTGGTCCTGGCCGTTGCGCAGCTCGGCGATGCGACCGGCATCGATATCGAAACCCAACGTCGGCCACTGCCGGCCAAACGCCACCGCCAACGGCAGGCCGACGTAGCCCAGGCCGATCACCGCAAACCGGGGTGCGCTGGCCGCCGCTACCGGCGCACTCATCGGCACATCCCGCGCAACGGATGCGATCGCACATACGCTGCCATGGCCTCGGCCAACACACTCATCTGCTGCACCACTCCGGAAAACCTGCGCCAGAAAGGCTACAGCCTACCGGCCCCGGCGCCCTGCCGCCAAGGCGGGCTCAGGACCCCAACGCCACCGCGGCCGGTTCCAGTTCGCCGTCTGCGCCGGTCCAGGCCTGCAGCAGGCGCTCGAATCCACCGCTGCCAAGCAGGAAGCCGGGCCACGCGGCGTCGACGATCTGTGCCAGCAGCTCCGGTTCGATCCGCCGCGTGCCCATCGACCAGCGCGGAAATGCGCGCTGCACCACGGGGGCACGGCACAACACTTTCAGCTGCCCGTGGCTGCGCGCATTGAGGATGCGCTGGAACACCGAATCGATGCCGTCCTCCGGGCCCTCGAGATACTGCAGGAAGCGCGCTCCGTCGAACATCAGCACACCGGTGACACCGGCCACACGATTGAATGCCGTGGCGTCGGCCAGCAGGCGGTCAAGATCGGTTGTCTGCAGATCGGCGCGGGCCTCACTGGCATAGGCAATCGCGTGCAGCGACATCAGGTGGCTCCCCCCCCCTGGGAACGATGGCAGGGACTATGACATGAATGCGATCGACAGTTAAGCACGCCGCGGCCATGATGCAATCCGGTTGCGGAACCGCAGGTGGGCTACAATCGGCGCCGCGCTGCAGGCCCGGATGGCGAAACTGGTAGACGCATCGGACTTAAAATCCGCCGGGGGCAACCCCATGCCGGTTCGATTCCGGCTCCGGGCACCACACGCACGCAGCACATCCCGCTTTCAGATCGCCCGCGAATAACGTGGCTGCTCGTGCGCGGCACGCAGATACGGGTCAAAGCACATCGCCAGCAACCGCAGCAACGGTCGCCCGGGTTCACTGGCACGCACCACGCCATCGCGGTATTCGGCCAGGCCGTCTTCCTGCAGCCGCTGTACCGAACGCAGGTCCTCGGCAAAGTACTGCTCGAAATCCATGCCGTGACGCTGCCCCAGCAGCACGCCATCCACCTCCCCCTGGCACATCAGCTGCTGGATCAGTTCCGCGCGCAACTGGTCGTCGGCACTCAACGCCACGCCGCGCCAGACCGGCAGCTGGCCCTGGTCCACCGCGTCCTCCCACGACGGCAGGTCGCGCGGATTCTGGCTGTAGGTGGCACCGATGTGGCTGATCGCACTCACGCCCAGGCCGAGCAGATCGGTATCGGCATGGGTGGTATAGCCCATGAAGTTGCGATGCAGCTGGCCGGCGCGTTGTGCGCGCGACAGATCCTCTTCCGGCAACGCAAAGTGATCCATGCCGATGTACTGGTAGCCCGCCGCGGAGAGCTTCTCCACCGCCAGGCCCAGCAGCGCCAGCTTGTCTTCCGGTGACGGCAAGCGGCTTTCGTCGATCTGCTTCTGCGCGCGGAACAGATGCGGCAGATGCGCGTAGCCGTAGACCGCCAGACGGTCCGGGCGCAGCGCCAGCACCAGCTCGAGGGTGCGACCGAAGCCTTCCAGGCTCTGTCCCGGCAACCCATAGATCAGATCGACGTTGACCGAACGCATGCCGCTGTCGCGGCAGGCGCGCAGGATGTCCAGCGTCTGCTGCACGCCCTGCACGCGGTTGATCGATTCCTGCACCTGCGGATCGAAATCCTGCACGCCCAGGCTGGCCCGGTTGAAGCCCAGCCGCGCCAGCATGGCGACGTCGCGGGTGTCGATGAAGCGCGGATCGAGTTCGATCGAGAAATCGCGCTGCGGCGAATCACTGAAATCGAAGCGCCGGCGCAACCCTTCCACCAGCGTGGTCATCGCTTCGGCATCGAGGAAGTTCGGCGTACCACCACCCAGGTGCAGCTGGATCACCTCGCGGCCGTCATCGAACTGCGGCGCCAGCAGGTCGGCCTCGGCCAGCACGCGTGAGACGTAGCTGTGGCCACGACCGCGATCACGGGTGATCACCCGGTTGCAGCCGCAGTAGAAGCAGGGGCTGGAACAGAACGGCACATGCACGTACAGCGACAGCGCACGGGCCAGCTGGTTGCTGTCGGCGATCGCCTGGCGCAGTGCCGGCGCGTCGAAGCCATCATGGAAATGCGGCGCGGTCGGGTACGAGGTGTAGCGCGGGCCCGGCCGGTCGTGCCGACGCAGAAGATCGGGGTCGAAGGTCCAGGCCAGGCCACCAGCGGCGGGAGAGAACGTGTCCATGCCGCCAGCATCGCGCCGGGCGGCCTGCGCCGCCTTGACCCAGATCAATCCTTGGCAGGGATGCCCAGCACCGGCAGGCCGACCTGCGGCCAGCGCAGCATCTGGTAGCGCTTCCAGAAGGTGTCACCGATGCGCGCGGCCACGTCGTTGGCCAGCTCCTGCATCGGCGGGTTGTTGCATTCGGCGGTGGTGATCCGGAACAGCACCAGCCAGCGGTCGAACAGGTCCTTGTCCAGCTCGATGGCCATGTGCTTGGACATCGGCGAGCCCTTGAACCGGCGGGTGCCGCGCAACATCGCCGACCAGAAGTCGACCAGCTGCGCCAGGTGCTCGGGCCAATCGTGGACGTGCGCGCCGAACACCGGCCCCAGCCGCTCTTCCTCGCGCACGCGCGCATAGAAGTCGTGAACCAGGCGGGTCACTTCCTGCTCGGTGCACAACTCGGGCGAGGCGACGGGGAGGACAGGCGGCGGTGTTGCGTTCATCGGGGTACCCAAAGCGTGCCGGCAGTGTGCCGCAGCCGGCCATCACCACCGTTGATCCAGATCAATGTCGGCGCAGTCCGCTGCGCCTAGGCTGGCACGCTTGCAGGAAGCATGCCCTGCGGATGCGGCGCCGACCCTGGCGAAGTATACGCGCCGCCCACTTTTCGATCCGGGACAGCATGAACAGACCTTCTCCCAACCGCCGCCAGCGGCTGATCCAGCAGTGGGGCGCCATCCTCTGGCCCAGCTTCATCGCCGCCGGCGTGGCCAGCGTGGTGTTCTTCGCCTTCGTCGATCCATTGCGCCTGCAGGCCATCAGTTTCCCGGGCACCGCAATCAGCCGCGAACTGGGTTACACGGCGGGATTCTTCATGTTCTGGTCGGTGACGGCACTGTCCAGCGCGGTCACCTGGTACCTGCAGCGGCCCATGCCGAGCGATGACGACGACGAGCTGCCGCTGGGATGAGCACGTCATGTACCCGGACTCCCCGTCCCTGGCACTGGCGCGGCACGCTCAGCGCCGCCCTGCTGGCGCTGTTCTACGCACTGCCGTGGCTGCGCTGGGAGGGCCGCCAGGCGCTGCTGCTGGACATCAACGCGCGGCGATTCGACCTGTTCGGCTGGACCCTGTGGCCCGGAGACGTCGGCGTACTGATCGGCCTGCTGGCGGTACTGGCCGTCGGCCTGGCGCTGCTTACCCACCTCGCCGGACGCATCTGGTGCGGCCATGCCTGCCCGCAGACGCTGTGGCGGCGCGCCTTCGACTGGATCGCCCGCAGCGCGGCCCGCATGCTGCCGGCACCTGCTGTACGCCCGGTCACCCAGCTGGCCTGGGGACTGCTGTCAGTGTGGACCGGCATTACCTTCGTCGGCCTGTTCAGCCCGATCACCGGCTTGCTGGCCGCCGCGCCAAACGCTGGCTGGAGCGGCTGGGAAACGTTCTGGGTACTGTTCTATGCCGCTGCCACCTGGGGAAACGCCGGTTTCCTGCGCGAGCAGGTCTGCCGTTCGCTGTGCCCGTTCGCACGCATGCAACCACTGCTGACCGATCCGCATACGCCGCGCATGCTGTACGACGCCCGTCGCGGTGAGCCGCGCGGGCCACGTCCATCCGGGCTCGGCGGGGTGCTGGGCCGTGGCCGCGGCCTGCTCGACCCAACCACTGCGCAGGACTACGTATTCCGCGCCGCGCATCCGCTGCTGGCCGGACCGATGCCGACCTTCAGCGCCGACCGTCTGGGTGATTGCACCGATTGCGCGGCCTGCGTCATTGCCTGCCCGATGCAACTGGACATCCGCCAGGGACCGCACGCCGATTGCCTGGCCTGCGGTGCCTGCCTGGAGGCCTGCGCACAACAGCAGCACCGGGCCGGTTTCGGTCCGGCGCTGGTGCGCTACTGCAGTCCGCAGGCAATGGCCGGACAACCGAAGCGCCTGTGGCGACCCCGGACGTTGGCGCTGCTGTCCTTGCTGCTGGCGCTGCTTGCCTGCGGCGCCTGGCGCCTGCTCTGAATCAACGCGACCCGCTGGCGTGCGGCGGCACAAGCTGCGCACGCCGGACGATGCCCAGCTGTTCGATGATCAGCGCCATTTCGTTGGTGACTTCGGTACGCTCGGTCCCCTGCGGGACCAGACGGTCCAGCACCTGCTGGTAGGTATCCCAGAACGCCGGACCGCATCCGTGTTTGTGGTAACTGGCTTCCAGTTCGCGGCGTACCCGTTCAGCCAAGCCATGCATGCCGTATTCCATACGACCTCCGTTGGACTTGTTCTGCATCGTTGACGGTCTACCGACTCACTTGCGTGCTACTGAAAGACTCCCAGGCTTCACGCCTGGTTGACTCCAATTAGTCATAGATTTCACGACAGGTCAATTACATGCGGCGACTTTCGCGATTGAAATTATTAATCGTTCACGAAACCACATACGGGACCCCGGGGCCCCCGGATGGGGTGAAGCCGACAGGCCGCGGGAACCATGGACCGATGACTCCAGTAGATGGCGCCGATTGTGACCCTCAGATCGATCGATCTTGCCTATTTTTCTAAGCATACTTAGCAAATTGCGCTTAGCGTGCTAAATGCGACAAAAGGCGGCGCAAGTCAGATGGATTCGCCCGCCGACGCTTCTGTCGTGGGGAACAGGTTCGGATAGCGCTGATGCAGGATGTACTGCCGCAGGGCCGGAATCGGGAAATCCTTCGGCCATTGCGACACTGCGGAACGGCTGATGCCAAAGAAGCGGGCCAGTTCGGCATCGGTCTGGAATCCCAGCCGGGTGCGCACCTGCCGCTTGCTCCAGAATTCGGTCACGGTCGGTCCTTCTGTTAACCAGACTGATTCTTGCGACAAGGCTTCTTCGCAATCCACGCGTTAAGCTGGCTTGCATAGATGAATACTCTCGGCCAACGACTCGCGGCAGCCATGAAGAAGGCCGGGCACCCACGCCCGGCCGATCTGGCACGCGCCGCCAAATCAACGACAGCAACCATCAGCAACTGGCTCAACGACCACGTGAGCGCCTCGCACGTGAAAGCCGAACAGCTGTTCCGCATCGCCGATGCGGCCAAGCTGGACGCACGCGAGCTGCTGTACGGGGTCAGCGGGCTCGGCGTCGGTGAGCCTGGCAGTGCCTACATCCCCAGCCAGGCCCATCTGGATGTCTGGCAGGACGCCTACGAGCTGGTCAGTCACCTGGTGGCCGAGAACGGGCTGGAGATCGACCATCGCCGCCATGCAGCGTTGGATCTGCTCGCGTTCGAACTGCTGATGGATGGCTTCAGCCGCAGCAAGGTCGCCCGCGTGCTGACGACTTCGATGACGTGAATGCACCGCCGCTGGTAGCATGGACCGCGATGGGGATGGGGCTCCCCCGATAACCGCCTGAGAAGGCTGATGGCTCCTGCCAGGACGAACCCGGTGTTCGTCGACGGCAGGTCGTGCCTGCCCTCGGCGTTCGCCATTGACCCTGCGAACCCGCATTCGAGGCACGCCATGCAAACACTGAACAATTATTTCCTGGTCTTCGTCGGAGGCGGCATCGGTGCCTGCCTGCGCCATGCCTGCAACCTGATCGGCGCGCGGGTGGCCGTCGGCAGTCCCTGGCCCTGGTCGACCTTCCTGATCAACGTCAGCGGCGCCCTGCTGATGGGCGTGGTGGTCGAGGTCTTCGCGATGCGCAATGGCGCCTCGCCGCAGCTGCGCCTGCTGCTGGCCACCGGCATCCTCGGCGGCTACACCACGTTTTCCACCTATGCGCTGGAGATCGGCCTGCTGCTGCAGCGTGGCCAGCATGGGCTGGCGGCACTGTATGCCGGCGGCTCGGTGGCACTGGGCCTGGCCGGCCTGTTCGGTGGGATGAAGCTGGCCCGGCTGGTGCTCGGCTGACGCTCAGGCCGCACTGGCACGGGCCTGTCCCCGCCATTCCCGCGGCGACTGCCCGGTGTGCGCCTTGAACGCGCGCGACAGCGCCGCTTCGCTGCCGTACCCCACATCGTCGGCAATCCGCTTCAGCGGTCTGCCTTGGCGCAGTGCCTGCTGCGCCAGCCCCACCCGCCAGCCCTGCAGGTACTGGCCCGGCGTGGTGCCCATCGCCTCGCGGAAGCTGGCGGCGAACACGCTGCGTGACATGCCGGCCACTTCGGCCAGGTCTTCCAGCGTCCACGCCTGCGCCGGCGCTTCATGCATCGCCACCAGCGCCAACCGCAGCCGCGGATGACCCAGCCCGGCGAACAGGCCGCCACGCATCTCGCCGCCTTCCATCAGCTGACGCAGCACCTGGATCATCACCACCTCGAACAGCCGGTTGACCATCGCCGCCCGCCCGCAACGCTGCTCGAACGCTTCTTCGAACAGCAGTTCCAGCGCCGCGTTGCCGCCATACAGATCGGCCAGCGGCAGGCAGATGAAATCAGGCAGCGCGGCGCTGATCGGATTGAGCCGACCGCCCTCGAAATGCAGGTTGGCGCAGGCCATGTCGGCGCCCTGCTGCGGGTCGGTGCTGAAGCGATGCGGCATCGGCCGCGGATACAGCAGCAGGCTCGGCACTTCGACCTGCACGGTCTGCTGCCCGTGGCTGACCTGCACCGGCCCGCGCCGCACCAGGTGCAGCTGACCCGCCTCGTCTTCGCCCTCCAGCGTGTTGATGCCGCACAGCGCACCGGCATGGAATACCGAGGCGGTCACCGCAAAACGTTCAAGCAGTATGGCGAGACGGTCGACCATGACGGGACTCCGGGTCAAGCGAGGCGAGCTCAATGCGACAGATCGTATCGGAATCGCCACCGAGATGGTCGACTGAACGCCGCCCTCTCTGCGCCCTCAAGCCTCCTGTGAATGACGGATCACCACGAAGCCCTCTTCCTGCGCAGGTGCCACGAAGTGACGGGTGATCTGCTCGAAGGCTTGGTCGCTGGCCTGGAACGGGTGCTCGCCGCGCGCGTTGCGGGCATGCAGCCGCGCCTTGCAGATGGCGTCGGCAACATCGAGAAAATGCAGCTGGTGGGCAACACCGGCCGACTCGAACAGTTCGCGGCCCCATGCACGGGCGGCCGGCGTGTTGAACGGAACGTCGAGCACGACCGAAACGCCGACCTGCAGGATCGCGCATACATGCTGCATCAGCGCTCCGCGCAGCGCGGCCGCGCGCTGCAGGTAATCGGCAACGGAGTGGATCTGGTCGGGATACAGCGCGGCCAGCCAGGCGTCCTCGCTGATCAGCACATGACGTGGCTGCGCCGCCAGCTGCTGCGACAGGGTGGATTTGCCGGCACCGATCTTGCCGCACACCAGGTGCAGGGTCGGCGCATTGTCGGTCGATGAAAGATGATGCATCTGCGTTCTCCTCGATGGATTCCAGTACCCGGGAGAGCGCCGCATGCAACCCGCCTTCCCGGGCGGGTTGCATGGCCGTGGCGACCGCGCGCTATCCCGCCTTCCCGTGGGGAATGCGGATAATCGACGCGGTGCTGTGCAGGACCATGCCGCCAGCGTAGAGCGCAGCCTGGCCGGCGGGCAATCCCCTGCGGCAGTGCAGCGCGCGCAAGGTTTTGCGGGGATCTATGCTCGGCGCCATTCCCGCATGGAATGACCACGATGCGACCCTTGCTTCGATGCGCCCTCGCCCTCGGCCTTCTGCTGCCTGCGGCATCGCTGCTGGCCGCGCCACCCACGGCACCACGCATGCTCAGCGGCGAGCTGCAGGGCGCCCCCTGGCGGCTGGACGTGCCGGCTGACTGGAACGGCGACCTGGTGATGCTGGCGCACGGCTACGAGCCGGTGGGCGTGCCACGCACTACGCCGATGACCGCCAATGACAGCACCGCAACGCTGCTGTCCGCAGGCTACGCCGTCGCGCAGAGTGCCTACGCCAGCCAGGGCTGGGCAGTGGCCGATGCGATCACCGACATGGAGCGCCTGCGCCAGCACGCGCTGGGCGAACTCAAGCGCGTGCGCCACACCTGGCTGCTCGGATTCTCGATGGGCGGCGCGGTGACACTCGCCAGCCTCGAACGCTTCCCGCAGCACTACACCGGTGGCGTCTCGCTGTGCGGTGCCAATCTCAGTGGCGAACAGATCGCCGCAGATCTGCTGACCACGCTGGTCGCCTTCGATTACTTCTTCCCCAACGCTGCAGGCCTGCCGGCCACCGGACTGGCTTCGCATGAAGCGGCCGTGCTGCCGCAGGGAGTGCTCTATCAGGGCATCGCCGACGCGCTGCAACGGAATCCCCAGCATGCCGACGTGCTCGCCAAGCGACTGCAGGTCGCTCCGGATGCACTGGCCGGGACAATCAGCCTGCACACGCTGGTCCTGCATGAACTGGCCACGCGCAGCGGCGGCATGCCGGCCGGCAACCTTGGTGTGGTGTACAGCGGATTCGGTGACGACGCCGCGTTCAATGCCGGCGTGCAGCGCATCGCTCCCGTGCCTGCGGCACAGGCCGATGTCCGCGCGAAGCTGGCACTGAGCGGCGCGTTGAAGCGACCGCTGGTGGTCCAGTTCAACAACAACGATCCCACCATCGTGCCGCACATGCAGGCGATGTATCCGCAGATGGCCGCACAGGGCGGCGCGCGACCATTGCCGCGCGTGCTGCCGCCGGTGGGCGAAGGGCATTGTGGCTTCTCTGAAGCACAGGTTGTCGACGCCTTGAAGGCAATCCAGCGTTGAGCTCAACGTGTCGCAGCGCATCAGGGGCGCGCCATAAGGACTGCTATGGTGGCCGGGCCCATTGACGGGCACACAAAGGACTGACGTGATGATCAAGACGACCTTGAAGACCGTGATGTTCCTTGGCATGGCCGTGACCGGGCTGGCCTTCGCCGCAGGCCCCTGTGAATTCTGCAGCCAGCAGTACGAATATTGTCTGCGCGCAACTTCAGGCCCACTGGTCAAGACACCCGCAGAATGCCTGGCCCAGTACAAGATGTGCCGCGAAATGGATTGCCAGTCCTCCTGACCGGCATCCGGCCGGCTCCTGCGGGAGCCGGCTCAGCCGGCCACGCTGCCAAACGCTTACGATGCAGGGACCCGCGCAGCATCTGCCGCCGCCCCTCCCTGCTGACACAACGCATACGATGGCCTTCTTCGAACGACTGAGCGACACCCGCTACCTGCCGACCGAACACACGGGCGGCGCCTGGAACATCCGCGAACAACACATCGCACCTGCGATCGGGCTGCTGGCGCACCACCTGGAACGCGACGCCGCAGCGCGTGGGCACGGTTTTCTGATCGCGCGCCTGTCCTACGACATCCTCGGCACCATTCCGATCGAAGCGATGGAGGCCGACGTACAGGTGCTGCGCGGTGGTCGCACCATCGAACTGGTCGAAGCCACGCTGCGCCATGACGATCGCCCCGCGCTGCGCGTGCGTGCATGGCTGATGCGCCCGAACGATACGCAGGCCATCGCCGGCACGCCGATCACCGGCATTGCTCCGCCGGAATCAATGCCCGCGTGGGACCCAGGTACGGTCTGGCCAGGCGGTTTCATCAAGAGCGTGGAGATCCGCCGACATGATCAGGGGCCCGGCCGTGCCACCTACTGGGCGCGCGCGAAGCACGCGCTGCTGGACGGCGAGCCGGTCAGTCCGCTGGCCCGTGCCGCCACCCTGTTCGATCTGTCCAATGGCATGGCCGTGCGCGCCGATCCGAAGGAGGTCGCCTTCCCCAACCTCGATCTGACCGCGCACCTGTTCGGCATGCCCGAAGGCGAGTGGCTGGGCTTCGACACGTCGGTGTCGTTTGGCCACCAGGGTCTCGGCTTGACCAGCACCGTGCTGCACGATGCGCGCGGTCCAATCGGCATGCTCGGCCAGGCACTGACCGTACGCCCGTGACCCCAAAGGGCGGCGTCAGCCGCCCAGCGTACCCATGGTGAAGGTGTAGCCGGAGCTCATCAGGAATTCGCGCATGCGCATCTCCGCGCGCCGCGGTGAGGCCAGGTTGGCCGGTGCATACAGCGCGTAGACCACGCCCGCGCCTTCGATGGCTTCACGCCGCACGCCACAGTGGCGGGTCTCCGAAGCAATCACCCATCCATCCTTCAGTCGATCCGGTCCGATCGACTGGCCGTTCATCAGGCGGAACGTCAGCCAACGTACTTCCACAGAAGATTTGCTCATTGCCGGCATACCGCCAGCGTGCCGCGATCGTTCATGTCCTTGCTCGCCATTGCAGCTCCCTAAGACTTGGAACTCGACCATAGCGCCTTGCCATGTCGTGGGCGAATGAGACTGGAGGGGCCCTTATGTCGCCAGGCCGAACCGCGTCCACAGCGCTTCGCGCCCCGGCTGCGTCAGGCGCAGTTCGCGTCGACCCTCAACCCGCCGAAGCCAATCGTTCTTCACGAAGCTGTCCAGCATCGCCTCGCCGACCAGCCCGGCCAGATGCGGGCGCCGCTCGGTGCAGTCCAGGCATCCTCGGCAGTAGCGCGCAGGCTTGACCGTCACGGGAAGCCGCAGCAGCTCAGCCAGCGGCTGGCCGAGCTCCTGCAGGAACGCTGCGCCCTCCACACTCACTTGCCAATGCGCCTGGTGCGGGACCAGGTGCCCTGCCTGCAACAAGCGGTCGGTGATCGCCACCGCATGCACACCGGCCAGATGCCGGTAGCAGGAACGCGCCTGGCGCAACGCCGGCATGCTGCGTGATGCCTCAGCGGTGCAGGACGGCGTGCGGTCCGCAACGCGCAGGATGCCCTCCAGCATGTCGGCGACTTCGTGCGAGGCCAGCCGGTGATAGCGATGGCGCCCCTGCGCGACAGCGACCAGCAGGTCGCCCTCGACCAGCCTGCGCAGATGCGTGCTCGCCGTCTGCGGTGTTACCCCAGCCACGCGTGCCAGCTCCGTCGCGGTATACGCACGCCCATCCATCAACTGCAGCAGCATGGATGCGCGCGCCTGGTCGCCAACCAGGGCACCGACGCTGACAAGGGAACCGGAGGTGTGGACCATGCCCGCATTGTGGCACGCCGTTGCGGGCCGACAATTCGATGCAGGCCGAAGCGTCGGCACCCGCTGCCAAGGCACAGTGGCCACCCCGATAGCGCAAGGCCTGCCGTGAAAACCGCTCCGATTCCCCGCCGCCGCATCACCCCTTCGGTCCTGTACCCGGGCACGCCTGTGTTGCTGATGACCACGCTGAACGACGACGGCAGCAGCAACATCAGTCCGTTGTCTTCGTTCTGGGCCCTGGGCAACCGGGTAGTGCTGGGCCTCGGCGTGCAGGGTCAGGGCTATCGCAACCTCCAGCTGCGCAACGAGTGCGTACTGAACTTCCCATCCTCCGCGCAGGCCGCACAGGTCGAGGCCATCGCGCGCGTGACAGGCTGCGACCCGGTGCCCAATGCCAAACAGGCGATGGGCTACGTGCATGTGCGTGACAAGTTCGCGCTGGGGGGCTTCAGTGCGGTCGCCTCGACGCACGTCGCGCCAGAGGCGATTGCCGAGTGCCCGCTGCAGGTGGAAGTCAGCGTGATGGCGATGCACCCGCCCGCCGAGGATGACAGCCAGGGCTTCGTGATCGTCGAAGGACGGATCCGTTGCGTGCATGCGCACGAAGCGATCACCGTGGCTGGCACCCAGCACATCGATGTCGCCCACTGGAAACCGTTGATCTATCTGTTCCGCCACTACCTGAGCGTGGGTGAACCAGTCGGGCGCAACTTCCGCGCGCAGACGCCGGTCCACGATCCGGCGTAGAGCGGGTGATTCAAGGTGCCGGCGATGGTGGGTGGCTGGTCACTGAAATCCAGTACGACACCATGTCCACATAGCGGCCGTCGCGCTTCACCGCGCGCGGCTCGACGCCGGATTCGGTGAAACCCAGCGATTCATACAGCGCGCGCGCGGCGGCGTTGTCCGCCAGCACCGTGAGAGTGAGCGATTCAATGCCTTCCGCGCGCGCAGCCGCGAACGCGGCAAGAAGAAGTTGACGGGCGATACCCTGGCCTCGATAGCCAGTATCCACATGGACACTGTGCACTTCCGCCGTATGCCGCCGCGCCAACCGCACCGGGCGTACGTAACGCAGGAAACCCACCAGCATGCCGCCCACGAACGTGCCGAAGTAGCGCGTGCCGGGATCGGCAAGCTGGGCGCGCATCACGTCCGCCGAGTCATCCTGCGCCTCGGCCAGCGTGGACAGGAACGCCGCAGGCGACTCGCGAAGGGCCTGCAACCGTGCTTGCCAGAGAATATCGGCGTCGTCAGCGCCGAGTTGCCGGAGAAGCATGCGACACACCTGTGAGGTTGCTGATGCACAGGTGCCCAGCCTAGCGCGGGTTCGCCTGATACGGCGTGCATGCAAGAATGAAGACGGCTCCTTCTTCACTCTCCGCCATGACTGAACTGCAGATTCCCCGCGTTGGATGCGGCGCCGTCGTCCGTGATGCCGACGGCCGCATCCTGCTGATCCAGCGCGGACGCGATCCGGAGCGCGGGCACTGGGGCCTGCCCGGCGGCAAAGTCGACTGGATGGAAACGGTGGAGGCTGCCGTGGTCCGCGAAACTCGCGAGGAGACGGCGTTGGAAGTGACGCTGCTGCGCCTGCTGTGCGTGGCCGATCATTTCGAGCCGACACTTGCGCAGCACTGGGTCGCGCCGATCTTCGAGGCTCGGGCACCTGCCGGTGCCGAGGCTTCCATCCAGGAGCCGGGTGTGCAGACAGGGCTGGGCTGGTTCGCGCTGGATGCGCTGCCCCAGCCACTGACCCTGGCCACGGTGCAGGCGCTGGCCAGGCTGTAGCGGATATCGATCCGGGCACGTGCCGGTATCCAGACAAACAAAAAGCCCTGACCGGAGTCAGGGCTTTTCAATTGGAGGCCTCAAGCGGAATCGAACCGCTGTAAACGGATTTGCAATCCGTGCAAGGCCTCTTAAATTCAAGCACTTAGGAAAAACGACACCCAAATTGCCACCTGACGTAACTGACCTTGGCAAAGCTAGACTTGTTTGAACCTCTAATTGAACCGAACCAATGCCCATTGCTCTGCCCCGAACGCTGCGCGCCACCCTCACCACTCGAATCGCTGCGGGGTTGCGGGCATCCAGTATCGTATCTGGCGCTTCGCTCAGCATCGAGACCGATTTTTTTTCCCTGCACAAGCTCGTGTCCGTCGGCTCACCAACTGATCAGCAGCTCAGGCGTTACATCGGTGACTTGCACGTGTCCGACTTCGTCGTCAACGAAGTCCATCAGCGACATATTGGGCCATGGCGTTTTGACCAGCCACCCACAGATTTCTGCGACGTTCTTGGAGCCGATGCGCCTGCTGAATGGGCAGAGGAACTGATCCGAAGCTTAGAGGCTTTACCGTGGCAGTACACCGCTTACGTTAGGATTCCAGGTGAGATCGATCCAGTACTGGTCGGGGAAAACGGGCTTGAGCTGACGTCAAAGGTAGCGTTAGTGCCGAGCAACCTCGTGCCAAGAGCGCCAGTCAACGAAGGCGTAGCTTCGCTCGCCACTGCACTCCTCGGACGCAGCTACAGCGGTTCAGTCGACGAACCAGCCCTCTATCTACGAATGGCCGTGGAAGGATATGTGCCTCAACGTCGCGACTCCCTCGGCGCAAACCAAGTGATCGCCTCAGTACTTTCTATGTATGGCATTGGACTGTCCCTCGGTATTTTTTCTCACGACCCTTGGCGATTTACCACCAAGCGCCCCCCTTCATACAGAGTTGAAATGTATCGAACTGATAGTTCCGAAGAACAACACAGTTGGAGTATCGCGTTCGATCCAGCGCAGGAAAAGGAGATGGGCAAGATAATCCACAGACTCGCGCCGACACCCGGAGAAACCGCCGTCCGAACCCTGGCACTCTTAGGCACGCTGGGAAAGGTTATGGATCGCGCGGATGAGCGCCTGCGCAACGCTGCGCGATGGTACTTCGACAGTCACTGTGGATCTAACGATCAGGTGCGTTTTGTCCAAGTGTGCATTGCGCTCGAAATTTTACTGGGAGATGAAAAGCAAGGGCGCGAAACAGGACTCAGCCAATTGATGGCGAACCGTTGCGCTTACCTTCTTGGAAGAAACAGTAGAGATCGCGAGAACATCACATCCGGATTTAAGAAGGGATACGACATTCGATCCAGAATCGTTCATGCAGGAAAAAGTCTACTTTCCACCGAGGAAAAGGCTCACTTTAGTTACATGCAGAAGCTGTGCTCTTCCGTGATCCAAAAAGAGTGCAGAGAGCTCGAGCAGTAGATTAAAAAGTCCGCAAGTTTTTTTATTAGCAATCAATCACTTATAGCAAGTTAATTTACGGAGAGCCGCGCAGTTCGGCCGAAAATTTCAATAACTTGCTGCCAGTTTTACGGAGGCCAATGCTCTGAGCTATCCTGCCGCCAAGGTGCGGTGGGCCACTAGAGCCGCACCGCCCCTTCCAGACGGAAGCCGCTTCCGCCCTCAATAGGAACGACTATTCCAAGTTCGACGGTAAGGCCATGAGCTTTGATGGAAGCAGCGACGCCCTCTAGATATGCACGGTCGGGCTCGACATCCACAAGCAGCAAAATCTCCTGCCCTACGTTAGTCACCTTGTACCCATCCAATCTAACAACGGCACTCGGATCGCTCCCTCTGACCCCAAACCCCCACCGCCCCACTCGAAGCCCAGCTACGAATTCAGTACTTGACTCCGATTGCAGTGACAACGACATTCCCAAAGACTCAACACCCGCGAGGATTCCCAGCTCCTGGAGTGCTACCGCGTCTCCAAAATTCAGCCAGTCTTTGATATCGGCGCCTGAGCCTCTATGCACTATCGTACGGTCAATTGCGAAGGAAGCCAGCTTCTCAATCAGCGCCGCATCATTGCCGTCGAGGTTTCTTAGCAGATCCAACGCCTTCAGAGACAGCGAACCTGGCGCCCGCACTTCGCGCGCCAAAACCTGAGCCCAAAGCTCTTGCATTTTCTCCGCTGACACGCCCCCCGCATTTTCGCGCCAGCGTTCTAGCCAGTCGGGATCGGGGTCCTGCTCAGGCGCTACACCTTCGCCCTCCAGCAGAACACCACCTGCGCGAGCAACCGCCTTTGCAATATTTACTTCTCTGCGCAGGGTGTGAATCGCACTATTAGTAAAAGCACCTGCGCTTTGCGCGCTGAGCACGTCGAAAATTGGAGCCTTGGAAACCTGAGCTTCATCTGAGGCCAAATGAGCTTGAACTAACTTTGGCAGACCTGCATCCGCCTCTCCCTGCGAGAAGATCAGCTCACCACTTTTAATGCGAGAAATGTCACTCTCTGCCTGCGCAATCATCAACATCTGAGCGCGCTGAACTTCCATCGCAGCGAATCCGTCGCGCTTGGCCTTCCACGGACCAACGAAGGGCGAAAGCGCATTACGCTCTACCATATCCAAAAAATGAATGAGCAACTTTTCGCCAGGGAAATCCATTTGCCGCCCCTCTCTAAAAGATGAACAGGCAAGAGAATAGTCGAAGGTCGATCGGCTTAGAAGGCTGGCGTACTGTGCATTGTAGTCAACAGCTTAGATTGAGTTCAATTCAGGAGACCTGCGAACAGCCCCTAGTCTCGCAATGGGCAGCTCCCGTGTATTCGGGAACCCTCTTCGCTCACCAACCACGTAGATCGCGCAGTCCTGCCCTCACCCATGCCTTACGCGCATCCCTCGGACGGGGTTTCGTTTCGGCCGGAGGCTTACGGGGCTCCAGCGCTGCCCTGATCCGCTCCACCTCCTTCGCTCCGGCCTCGGCTACGGGTTGAGCTGCCTGCGGCCCCGTATCCAGCAGAGTCAGAATGCCCGCCCCACCCGCCCGGCACCATCGGGCAACTTCGCCCTGTTGGGTCGGGCTGTCCATACAGGCGCTAGGCAGAGCTCTCCCAACCGACCGTGTCCCAATATCGCCATGAAATTGAAACCATGAATAGAGGCATGACCTAGTGAAGATTACGGTCAGCCCGAGGAACATAAATACGAATCGATTTCACAAAATACAAGCGATTTCGCGCAAGCGAGCCCTGCATCGCATATGGTGTAACCGGTGCCCTCCATATCGACTGTCTCGGCAGTTGAGTCCAAGAGGTCACTAGCCAGTAGCGTAGATAGCTTGGCTGATACGCCAAATCGACCAGAGGAAAAGTATGGACACTGTAAAAAAGTCTTCGAAGCCGCTTGGGAAATCCGCGATCGCTCTAGCCATTTTTATGGCCGCAACGCCTGGACTGGCAAGCGCAAATCACATTTCCAATGAGAAATCTGCGATTCATGAGCGTCAACTTGAATCTTCAGATGGAAAGACATGGATCGTTCGAACCATCCCATCGTCCGATTTCAGCGGGGGAAAAGTGATGGTCGAGCAACGTCTGTTTAGAGATGGGAAAGGAGGACTGGTCTACCGATTTGACGACCAAAGTCAAGCAACCAAGATCTATCATCAAGCCCTGTGTGAAGCGAAGGATTCTGTTCCCTCAAGGGGGGCAACTACAATTTCCGGAGAGGCAGTGTGGAGTTGGTCCTGCACAAACAGCAAAGCAGATGCTCCTTCTTCGAGCAATGCCCCAATCTCCGCAAGGAGCTCGGACTATCTGTATGCCGTTGCCCCTGACGGGTACTATCCTGTCGGAAGCAATTTCACATCCGCTGGCGCTGTTGCTTTTAAGAGTGTCGTCGCAGGAGACATGAAAGCAACGCTTTCCGTCGATGATGGAAGATGTACAACGTCGGTGACTGAGCCATACAGCTCCCCCTTCGAAGGCACACACACAGCGCAAGTAGCGTGTCTGATAAGTGATGCCCGAACTGTGAACACGTCGATGGAGGGATGCATACCACAGCGGTGTGCTACGGGTAGAGGCTCCCTCAGCGCTGTAGAGTAGAAACCTTCTGATCTCTTTCCGTTGCGCTTGGCCCTGACAACAATCCCGCCGCTCTCGCGAGGGCGACGGGGTCACGGCCAATGCCAGGTGCTGAGATCACCTCTGTTGCGGCGCTGCCTGGATGCTTGCCGGCATCTGGGCAGCGCCCTGTTTCGTTAGACGACTACTTCTACCAACGGGAGATTGGGCGCGGCCTCCAGCAGTCGGCCACCACTGACCCAAACGTTGTACGGGATAGGCTGCTGCAGCTGACCGAAGGCGCGCATCTGCGCGCCGTCATAGGTTGTCAGGCTACTGGTGCCATCTGCATTGTGTGCAGTGACCGTTGCCAACAATCGCGGCCGTCCGCTGACGAGTTCGCCAAATTGATTCCACAGATCAGTCCGCATCGGTGAAATGCCTCTCCAGAGTCGCCGTCTGCTCGATCACGACAGCCTGTTGATCCACGACGACCTCAATACGAATCGACTCGCATTGGCCGTGCCAAGTTCCTTCAGAACTCAGCACCTGCACCAGGTCGAGCGGCAAGATCACCCCGATCTCCCCCGCCTTCAGCGGCCTCGGGAACAGCGGCACGGTCAGGTCCACCACCGCCCGCTCACCGCGATCGCAGAGGATGTTGCGCCCCCTCTCAGCTGCGGCAGCAGCGACGTTGATCAAGGGGCTACTTACCTGCTGCGCGAAGAGCTGCCCCGCCTCACCGCCCTTTCGCACCTTGCAGGTAACTGCCTTCCCGGCCAGCTCTCCCGTGGGGCAGCAGCCCCGCCCGCTTGATCGTGTACTGCCAGGAGTCGCCCCGGCGTCGCTTGGTCGCCATCCCTACTCAAACTCACGTAAACGCACTCGGCGCATGTTAACGCGAGTTTGCCACCCGGAAATGGGTGGCAGACCGATGATTTCAGGGCCGAATCAGGGGATTCTGGCCAACACCGCCAAACGCCAGGCAAAGAAAAACCCCTGACGAATCAGGGGTTTATTTGGAGGCCTCAAGCGGAATCGAACCGCTGTAAACGGATTTGCAATCCGGTGCATAGCCACTCTGCCATGAGGCCAACGTACTGCGCGCCAGGAACGGAGCCCTGACAAGACAAAACCCCATGATGGGGCCTGTCGGAACATGGAGCGGGAAACGAGACTCGAACTCGCGACCTCAACCTTGGCAAGGTTGCGCTCTACCAACTGAGCTATTCCCGCAGATTCCGTTCGACCTGCGTCGAAGGAGCGCTATTGTGTCCAAATTCCTTCACGCCGTCAACAGTCTTCACATCATGCGGTCACGGGCGTCCGCACTGGGGTACGCTGCCCCGCCCAGCCCCGTGCGCCTATGTTCCTTCGCGGCAAGCCCCTGTTGATCGCCCTGGCGCTGCATCTGCTGGTAGCGCTGCTGTACTGGGCATTGATTCCGCTGGGAATGAACTGGTATCGCGACCATTTCGGCTTCACCTCCCATCGCGACATCGGCCTGGGCATCGCCCAGTTTTATCTGTTCTGGATGTTCATTGGCGCCCAGCCGCTGATCGCGGTGCTGCGGCCACTGTTTGCCAAGCTGCTGGTCCTGACGATTCCTTTGGCGTTCGCCAGCTGGACGCTGATGCACAACCATCCGCTGCGCCTGCTGTACTTCACCGCCGGGCCCGGCCTGCTGGCACTGGCCGCAATCGTCATCTCCGCATGGTATGCATCACGCAACCGCCTCCCCGCCGCCATGGACACCGCCGATGCCTAGACGCTACGTCCGCCTGTTCTGGTTGCTGGTCGCGCTGACCTGGCTGGCGCTGATCGTCGCGCTGGTCAATGCCGGCTTCACCCCGGACTACTGGTTGCTGCACCGCCTGGAAGGCGCCGAGCTGCCCTACCCGACCAGCACTGTCATCGTGTTCGCGTTGCTGGGCACGGTTGAACTGGTCATGGCCGCCTTGATCGTGCGGCCATGGAAACTGAAGCGACTGTGGCTGCGCCTGTTGATTGCCTTCGTGCTGCTGCTGGCGTGGTCGGTACCATGGCTGCTGTCGGCGATGCACCAACCACCGGTGCAGGGAATGCACCTGCTGTGGTTGCTGCTGTTGGACGTGGGACTGCTGCTGGCGCTGTGCGTGGTGTCGCTGGTCAGTGTCCTGGGACGCATTTCCGGTAGGAAGAATACCCCGACTGCGGTTCCTTAAGGCGCTGGACCCGAGGGCTTCACCGCTTCATTTTCGGATCTCTTGCATGGATTGCGGCAGGCCGATGCAGGAAGGTTGAGGATCCGCCAGCGACGAACGCCTGCATCGTGCCCCTGCCCATCGCATTCCGTGCTCCCCCTTCCTTCTGGCTGCTGGCATCACTCATCTGGCTACTGCTGGTTGCCGCGCTCATCCATGCCGGCTTCAAGCCAGACTACTGGCAACTGCGTCACACCGAGTCCGGGACACTGCCCTATCCCATCGGCTCGGTGATCACGTTCGCGCTGATCGTCCTCGTGGAAATGACAGCGCTGGGCCTGGCTGTGCAGCCATGGCGGTTCCGCCGCCTGTGGCTGCGGATCCTGATCAGCCTCATTCCATGGCTGGGGTGGAACGTCCTATGGGGCTTGGCTGCCATGCATCAATCCCCCGTGCGCGACGTCCACTCGAACTGGCTGCTCGGCATGAGCACCATCCTGCTGCTGGCACTGCTCGTGGTTGTGCCGGCCTCACTCTGGCCTCGCCTGCGACGCTGGCTCGGGAACTGAGGCCAGCGCCTACTTCCGGAACTCCACCCGCACATGCTGGCCGAAGCGCGCCTTGGCCTCGCCGTCGAACTCCAGCACACACTCCACCACCTTGGCCACGCCGCGCCCCGCGTCTTCGGGCAAGCGTGCCTGCGCGAACACCGGACTGATGCGCACCACGCGCGCGGGTGGCAGTGAGCCGGTGTTCTCGGCGCCATCGCTGTCCGGCACCACGGTGGCCTTCATGCCCACCTGCACGGCATCGGCGTAGGCAGCACTGAGTTCGGCACGCACCTGCAGCGGGCGTGCCGGCAGCAGCGAGATCGCTGGCTTGCCACCCTGCACGAATGCACCGAGTCCCGGCACCTGGCCGACCACGGTGCCGGCCTCCGGTGCGCTCAGCGACATCTGCTGCAGTTTCAGTCTGGCGTGCTCCAGCTTGTGCTGGGCCATGTCGACCTGCGCACCAGCCACGTCGACATCGGCGCGCGCACCGGCCAGTTGCTGCTTGGCTGCATCGGCCTGCTGGTTGGACGACACGCCTTCGCTGGCGCCGGTGGACAGGCGAGTCGCATTGCGCTCCAGTTCGCGCAGCTGCGCCTGGCTGCCCTTCAGGCGGTCATTGGCCAAAGCGAGATCGGCAGTGGCCATCGCCACCTCCTGCTGCAGCAGGGCGCCATCCAGCGACAGCAGCAGCTGTCCCTTCTTCACCGTGGCGCCCTCCTTCACCGGCGCGGCAGTGATCGAGCCATCCACCGGCGGTGCCAGCGCGATCAAACCGCCCTCGACGTCGATGATGCCGCGCGCGACCGCAACCTTGGCGGCGGCAGCAGTGCTGGCCTTACCGGCGGATGCCTGGGCGGGCGCCTCTTTGGAACAGGCGCCGAGCAGCAATGCCGCGGACAGGGCCAGGCTGAGGGGAAGCAGGTGCGACGTCTTGGTCATGGGGCGGACTCTACAGTTTCGTTCTGGCGGCGGTCATCACGGACCATGCCGTCTTCCATGGCGATCACCCGATCGGCATGCCGGATCAGGCGCGGATCGTGGCTCACGCACAGCACGGTGGCGCCATGCGCACGTGCGTAGCGATGCAGGATGTCGATCACGCGCTGGCCATTCTCGGCATCCAGCGCACTGGTCGGTTCGTCGGCGAAGATCAGCGTCGGCGACTTGGCGAAGGCGCGGGCGACGGCCACACGCTGCTTCTCACCGCCGGACAGCTGCGCCGGACGCATGTGGCTGCGATGGGTCAGGCCGACCTCGTCCAATGCCTTGCGCGCCAGCGGTTCGCTTTCGCGATTGCTCATGCCGCGATAGCCCAGCGGCAGCTGCACCTGTTCCAGTGCAGTCAGCGCCGGGAACAGATTGAAGCCCTGGAACACAAAGCCGACATGGTGCAGGCGGAAGCGCTCCACCTCACTGCGCGTCATGTGGCCCACATCCTGGCCGAGTGCGTGCACGCGGCCGCCATCGGGCGCGGACAGGCCGGACAGCAGCGACAACAGCGTGCTCTTGCCACAGCCGGACGGGCCCGATACCAGGGTCAGTTCGCCGGGGTAGATGTCCAGTGACAGGCCGCGCAGCACCGGCACCTGCACATCGCCGGACATGAAACCCTTTTCCAGTGCGTCGGCCTGCAGGGTCGGGGCGACGGCGCGTGTAGAAGTCATCGACCGGTCCTCAACGCAGCAGCAACGATGGATCGGAGCGGACGACACTGCGTACCGCCATGATGCTGGAGAGCATGGCCATCACCGCGACCAGTGCCACGCAGCCGATGATCACCATCGGCGTCAGCTGCACCGGTACGCGCTGGCTCTGCGCGATCAACAGCACCACCGTACTGAAGGCCGCCGCCAACAACATGCCCACGCCGCCGATCAACAGTGCCTGTTCGAACACCACCCGCGCCAGCGCATAGCGACCGGCACCGAGTGCATTGAGCGTGGCGTACTCGCGCACCGAACCGGCCACCACCGAAGCAAACGACTGGTTGGTGATCACCGCGCCAACAAAGCAGACGATGACGGCCATGAACAACACTGCGATGCCGGCACCGGTATCGAACAGCCAGTACTGCTGCGAGCGGCTGGCGAACTCCGGTGCGGTCCAGAACTCGACAGGCGTGGCGTGCCCCATCGACGCGGCCAGACGATCACGTACGCCGCTGGCCAGGTCCGGCGAGCGCAGGCCCGCCACGAAATAGGTACTGCCTTCATGCGGTTCGGTACCGGCGATGGCGCGCGCGGTATCCAGCGAGGCCAGCACGTTGACGCCACCGAGGCCACGCAGGCCCGGTTGTGCGGCAACCACACGCACTGCCTTGCCGTTGATCCAGGCACGGTTGTTCTGCAGGTCCACGCCCAGCGTATCCAGATCGGCGCTGTCGACGATCACCGCGCCCGGCTCGCGCAGCTGCGCGCGCAGGTCGGCGGGCAGGATGCGCGCGAACATCATCGCGTCGCCTTGGGTGGAGATGCCGGACAGGTACACCGACACGTTGCCGGTACCCTGCGCGCTGGAACGCCATTCGCCATCGACCCATTCGTAGGGTTCGACGCGGGTGACATCCGGATCCATGCGCAGGTGGCTTTCCACATCCGCACTGATTGCATGGCCGTAGTTCACGCTCTGGGTGCCGGGGAAACCGGCCCAGATATCAGCCGACGATGCCTTCACGTAGATCGCGGCGGTACCGAAGATACCCAGCACCAGCGCCGCCTGCACGATCAGCAGCACGCCGGCAAAGCACATCGCCAGCACTACCGGCAGAAACCGGCGCCACTCATAGGCCAGGGTCTTGCGGGCCAGCGCGATCATTGCTGTTCGCCCTCACCCTCAGCCGGCAGCGGTGCACCGCCAAGCGCTCGGTACAGCGAAGCAAACGCGAGCACGCGTGCGCCCTGCGCACCGATCAGATCAGCCTGCGAGGCGAGCGCGGCACGCTGCGTATCCAGTCCATCGAACTCGCTGGACAGGCCCAGCTGCACCTGCCGCGCTTGGCGCTTGACCTGCTGGCCGGCGGCATCATTGGCCGCACGCAGCGACTGAATGCTGCTGTCCTGGCGCGCCAGGCTGCCCAGCGCGCCCTCCACTTCGCTCACGCCTTCCAGTACCGCCTTGCGGTAACCGAGCAGTGCAGCATCCAGCTGCTTTTCATCGGCATTGAAGCGCGCGCGGCGCTGGCCCCAATCCCACAGCGGGATATCGACGTACGGGCCGATCGACGGACTGGAATCGGAGTTGGAGCGGGCGTTCTGGGTGAGGTTGTAGGCGTACAGGATCGAGCCACCAAGACTGACCCGCGGATACATCGCGGCACGTGCGGAGCCCTTGCTCGCCGCGGCCTGCATCACTTCAGATTCGGCCAGCAGAATCTGCGGGCGGCGGCGCAGCAGATCGGCCGGTACCTGCTGCAGCGAGAACGTGCCCAGCTTCGGCGGCGAGCGATAGGCGCGCCAAGCCGGATCCGGGCCATCACGGCCCAGTAACAATGCCAGCGCACGGGCGGCGTTGTCGGCGTTTTCCCGGGCTTGTGCGATGGCGGCGTGGGTGGCGGCCTGGCGTGCACGCAGGCGATCAAGTTCGCCCGGCTCATCCAGGCGCAGGCGCTGGCGGACCAGGGCCAGGTGCTCGCCGCGGTCATCCACCGATTGCTGGCGGGCCAGCAGGTCCTGCTGGGCCTGTGCAACGGTCAGGTCCAGATAGCTGCGCACCACGTCGGCAATCACCGCCACCTGCGCGGCATTGCGCAGCGCCTCGGCATTGCCGGCCGAAGCCTGCGCGCTCAACTGCGCGCTCTCGGCGGCACCGAACAGGCCCAGGTCCCAGATCGCTTCGATGCCGGCATGGAAGTAGGTATCGACGGCGGCGGCGTCCTGCACCTGCTTGGCGCTGGCCGAGATTTCCGGCAGGAAACGCGAGTCGGAAGTGCCGGCGACGATCCGAACGGCCTGCAGGCGCAGCGTGGCCTGCTGCAGGTCGAGGTTGCCGGCGATGGCCTGATCGACCAGGCCATCCAGTGCCGGGTCGGACAGCACTTTCCACCACTGTCTGGCATCCACTGCCACGCCCTGGCCCTGCGGCACCTGGGTCCAGGTGCTGGGCGTGCGGTCAGGCAGGTCCGGAACAGGCACCGACATGCAACCGGCCAAGGCCAGGCTTGCCAACAACGCACCAGGGCGCAGCACTGCATGCAGGGAGAGTCCGTGCCCGGCCTTGGGCACTGCCACTGAAGTGATACGCCTGACCACCAGCCCGCCAACGTGTAGAAGGAGCATGAAGGCTACCGTGCGATTGTGGAGCGAACATGGAGAAATCGTCCGAAAAAGGTCACAGCACGCGTGCGGTTCAGGCAACGCCGACCCAGTCTTTCACTACGCTTTCAATGCGTTCTCGACACGGAACACTGGACGACTTTCACAGCGTATTGCACATTGCGGCATTGTCTTGCTTCGATGCTGCCCGACCGTGAAACACCCCCGCCGCTGGCTGCTGATTGGCTCGATCACGACAGCGACTGTCGGTGTGATCGTGCTCGTCCTGACCACCCCACTGGTCTCGAACGCCGTGCTGCTACTGATGGAGCGCAGCAACTTCATCCCCCGTGAATCTTCGATCTTCACGTTCGAGCCATATGCCATCAACCAGGGCTCGTCGAACTACTGGCTGTACGGAAAGGACCGGACCTACTACTACCACTTCACCTACGAAGATGACGCTCCCTACGTCTACATCCCGCAGGACAACCGCTGCCCCGGTTTCCACCGGCAGGATGCCCGGACCTGGTGCAGCGCCCTGCCCGGCAAGGCACGCTAGCGCGGCGGTGGTGCAACCGGTGTGACAAACGAAAAACGCCCCCTTGCGGGAGCGTTCTTCTTGAATCTGGAGCGGGAAACGAGACTCGAACTCGCGACCTCAACCTTGGCAAGGTTGCGCTCTACCAACTGAGCTATTCCCGCAGATTCCGTTCGACCTGCGTCGAAGGAGCGCTATTGTGTCGATATTGCTGCACGGCGTCAACAGGAATTTTCGCGTGCATTGTGGGGCGGCGTTCAGGCCCCCAGGACCGATACCTCAGGTTCGCAGGCCACGGCGATGGAAGTAGACCTGCTCAGCGATGCGCCGCGTGGTCGCCGTGTGCAGCAGTGCGTTGAGCGGCCAGTCGGCCTGCAGATGATCCATCGCCCAGCGCAGCAGGCGCTTGCCATGGAATGCCGGCGCCACCTGCCGCGCCACCCGTTCCGCTTCCGGCCCCTGGCCACGCAGATGACGGGCAATCGCCTCGCCGACCGCCCAGCCGTGCCGCCACGAGGAGTGGATGCCCCCGGCGGACAATGGCGAGACGATGCCCGCCGCGTCGCCGGTCAGGATCAGCCGTTGGCCAGTGATCGGCCCATCCGGCCGGCCGCAAGGCACCAGGCCGGCACGGGTAGCCGAGGGGCGCGCCGAAGGCGGAATGCCGACCACATCGCGCACGTGCTCAAGGAAGCCATCAATATCAGGCGGGCGTACCTGATTCGGGTCATGGCGCAGCGCCAATCCCACCTGCAGGCCGGTTGGATTCTGCGCGACCCAGCCGATGTAGCCCGGTGCAAAGCGCTTGCTGACGAAGCAATGGAGTGCGTCACCCTGCGGCAACTGGAGGCCGGCGAACTCACGTTCGACGCCGTAGAGGTTGTCACGCACCTGGCCGAGGCCGGTGCGCTGGGCAACGCGTGAGCGCGCGCCATCGGCGCCGACCAGGTAGGCGCAGCGCCCTGCCCCTTCCACCTGCCAGCCGTCACCACTGCGATGGGCGTCGGTGAAGGACTGCTGCAGGCGAAGGTCGACACCGTTCGCGCGCAGCTCGCTGGCTAGCCAGCGCATCAGGTTCGGCGTATCGGTGGTGAGGAAGTAATAGCCCGGCGCGGCCAACAACACGCTGCGCAGGTTCGGCGCATACAGCCGCACATTGGCAACGCGTTGCACCAGGTATTCGGGCATGCGCCCCAGCCAGGTCTGCTCCATCGCTTCCTTCACCACGATGCCGGTGGTGTGCAGGCGTTCGCCGGGATCTGCCTTGCGCTCCAGCACGCAGACGCGCAGGCCGTATTGGGCAGCGGCCAGCGCGCAGGCGGCACCGGCGAAACTGGCACCGACGATGACCACGTCGTGATCGTAGGCGGAGGATTGATGAGGCATCGCGGCGTCACCCTTGGAACGAAGGATGCAGCATCCAACCTTCATGTGGTGGGGCGATGGGGCGACGGTGAAGTGGCAATGAAGCGCGTTGGACGCAAACGAAAAACGCCCCCTTTCGGGAGCGTTTTTCTTGAATCTGGAGCGGGAAACGAGACTCGAACTCGCGACCTCAACCTTGGCAAGGTTGCGCTCTACCAACTGAGCTATTCCCGCTTGGGAGGCGAAATTTTACCTATTCCAAGGATGGCGTCAAGCGCTTTTTCAGGGTCTGCGAGGCACCTTGCATTGCGTATCCACGCATGGCGTGGATCTACTATGGCATCCCCGCAAACCGATGGATCCGCATCATCCGTGGATGCGGCATTTCCAGTTGATCCACGCCATGCGTGGATGGGGCATCACCGTAGATCCGTCCAGCGTGTCGAGTAGATCCACGCCATGCGTGGATAAACGCACCGATGGGGTCAGAGCCCTTTCCTGCGGAAAGGGATCCGACCCCGGGGCTCAGTTGCCCAGCTTCTTCTGCCGCGCACGCTCGCGCGCCGCGCGCTCGTCATCGCGCAGGCTCGGCCAGGCGGCGTGCAGGTATTGCAGGCCCGACCACAGGGTCAGCACGGCAGCAATGGCCAGGGTCCAGTCACCGATGTGGAACACCGGCCAGCCCATCCAGATGTCTTCCACCGGCACGTTCGGTGCCACCGAATACAGCAGGCAGAGCAGCGCGACCATCTGCGCGGTGGTCTTGACCTTGCCGATCATCGCCACGCGCACCTTGGCGCGCTGGCCCAGCTCGGCCATCCATTCGCGCAGCGCCGATACCGCAATTTCACGGCCGACGATGACTGCCGCCCAGAACGCCATCCACGGCGTCGGGTGACCCTGCACGATCAGGAACAGCGCCACCGCCACCATCAGCTTGTCCGCGACCGGGTCGAGGAAGGCGCCGAAGGCCGATTCCAGCTGGTAACGGCGTGCGATCCAGCCATCGAGCCAGTCGGTGATCGCGGCCAGGCCGAAGATCGCCGCCGAAGCGAAGTTGGTCCAGGTGTAGGGCAGGTAGAACACCAGCACCAGCACCGGGATCATCACGATCCGCAACAAGGTCAGCCAGGTGGGCAGGGTCAACTTCATGCTTGCGTGCTTCTCTCTCTACTCGGCCGGATCAGGCGTGGCCAACCCGTGCAGGTTAGCGTAGATACGTGCCGCGAGGGCGTCATTGATGCCTTCCACCTTGGCGATTTCCGCTTCACCAGCGGCTTTCAGGCCGACCAGACCGCCGAAATGCTTGAGCAGGCTGGCGCGGCGGCGCGGCCCGATACCAGGGATGTCCTCCAGCTTGCTGGTCATCCGCGCCTTCTGGCGGCGGCCGCGGTGGCCGGTGATGGCGAAGCGGTGCGCCTCATCGCGCACCTGCTGGATGAACTGCAGTGCCGGATTGGCCGCGCCCGGGCGCAGCTCGCGGCCATCAGGCATCACCAGGGCTTCGTGGCCGGCGCGGCGCTCCACGCCCTTGGCCACACCCACCAGCAGCACGCCTTCCACGCCCAGGTCGGCCAGTGCGGCCTGGGCCTGCGCCAGCTGCCCGGCGCCGCCGTCGATCAGCAGCACGTCCGGCAGCACGCCCTGCTCTTCCACCGCACGGCGGAAGCGGCGGTCGATGGCCTGGCGCATGGCGGCGTAGTCATCGCCCGGCTCGATGCCGCTGATGTTGAAGCGGCGATACTGCGCGCGCACCGGACCGGCAGCGTCGAACACCACGCACGAGGCCACGGTAGCCTCGCCCAGGGTGTGGCTGATATCGAAACACTCGACCCGCTTGACCGGCTCGGCCAGGCCCAGCATCTCGCGCAGTGCGTCGCTGCGCGCATGCTGCGCGTTGCGGCTGTTGAGCTCGGTGGCCAGGGTCAGCTGCGCGTTGCGGCTGGCCAGTTCCACATAGCCGGCGCGTTCGCCACGCACGTTCCACTTCAGCTGCACCTTGCGCTCGGCCGAGGCTGACAGCGCGGCGACCAGCAGGTCGGCATCGGGAATCTCGCGGTCCAGCAGGATCTCGCGCGGCGGCTCGAATTCGATGTAGTACTGCGAGACGAACGCGGCCAGCACTTCCTCCGGGCTTTCTTCACCGTTGGTGCGTGGGAAGAACGGGCGGGTACCGAGGTTGCGGCCATCGCGGAAAGCCAGCAGCAGCACGCAGGCCTGCGAACCCTGCATGGCCACCGCCAGCACGTCCAGATCCGCGGCACGGCCATCCACGTACTGGCGGGTCTGCATGCTGCGCAGCGAGGAGATCAGGTCGCGCAGGCGCGCGGCCTGCTCGAACTCCAGTGCCTCGCTGGCGGCCTGCATCTGCTCGCCCAGTTCGCGGGTCAACTCGTCGCTCTTGCCTTCCAGGAACAGTGCGGCGCGACGCACCGATTCGGCGTAGTCCGGCGCCGGCACCAGCTCCACGCAGGGCGCGCTGCAGCGGCCGATCTGGTACTGCAGGCACGGCCGCGAGCGGTTGCGGAACACGCTGTCCTCGCAGCTGCGCAGCTTGAACAGCTTGTGCATCAGGTTCAGCGTTTCACGCACCGCGGTGACCCCGGGATACGGCCCGAAATAGCGACCGGGAATGGCACGCGGACCACGATGCAGCGCGATGCGCGGCCAGTCCTCGCGCGTCAGCAGCACATGCGGATAAGTCTTGTCGTCGCGCAGCGAGACGTTGTAGCGCGGCGACAGCGACTTGATCAGCTGGTTCTCCAGCAGCAGCGCCTCGGCTTCCGAGCGCGTCACGGTCACGTCCATGCGCGCGATCTGCGAGATCATCGACATGATCCGCGCGTTCTTCGGGCTGCCGTTGAAATAGCTGCCGACACGGTTGCGCAGCGCGCGCGCCTTGCCCACGTACAGCAACGTGTCGTCGGCGGCGTACATGCGGTACACGCCAGGGGCGGTACTGAGCTGGGCCGCGAAGGCCTTGCCGTCGAAGGCCGGGGCGGGAACGTCTGTCATTCGCTGATCGGGACTTCGCTGAGCACGCCGCTATCCGGGTCGAATCGCAGCACGGCATGGGCGTCGGTCTCGGCGATCCATACCGCACCGGCCCCCACCGCCAGGCCGGCGGGGCCATGCAGGCGTCGTGGCAACGGCTGGGTGGTCAGTTCGCCACCGCCCAGGCGCAGCGTGCGCAGGCGGCCGTTGCCGGTATCGGCAATCCACAACAGCGGCGCATCCGGGCTGAGCGCGATCGCCTGTGGGAACTGCAGGCTGGCGTCCGAACGCGGACCGTCTTCGCTACCGAAGCGCCACGGCCCCTGCCCGACCAGGGTCTGCACCAGATCGCCGCGCAACTGCAGCGCGCGGATCGAGGAACCCAGCGCATCGGCCACGTACAGCACCTGCTGCACCACGGCCAACGCGGTGGGTTGGGCGAAGGCGGCCAGATGCCCGCTGCCATCGCGCTCGTCGATGGAACCACTGCCCGCGCGCCATTGCAGGCTGCGCTGGCCCAGGTGGTAGCTCCAGATGCGGTTGTCGCCGGCCATGGCGATCTGCAGCTGATTGTCGGCAATGGCCAGGCCGACAGGATGGTCCAGCGCAACCTGCCGCGCCTGCGCGACCGGGCCTTCCATCGGTGCACCGGGACGGCCGTTGCCGCACAGGGTATCGACGATCCCGGTCAGCAGGTTGATACGACGCACCGCGTGGTTGCCGGTGTCGGCGACGTACAGCGAATCGCGCTCCAGCACCAGCGCCTGCGGGCGGTGGAACGCGGCTTCGGCGAGGTTGCCGTCCATGAAATCGGCGGTGCCCAGCCCGAACTGGCGCAGGATGCGGCCACCGTGGCTGCATTCGAGGATGCGATGATGGCCGCTGTCGGCGATGTACAGGCGTTCGGTGCTGACCGCCAGGCCGAGCGGGAAGCGCAGCGCGTGGCGCGGCTCCGGATGCAGTTCGCTGCCACCGCGCGGCGGCGCCGACGGCGCGCCCTCGCACAGCGCGTTCAAGGCACGCTCCAGTTCGCCGGGTGCGCCCTGCCCGACCAGCCGTTGCTGTTCGCGGCCCTGCGCATCCAGCAGCACCAGGGTCGGCCAGGCGGTGATGCCGAAGCGGCGCCAGCCATCCCAGTCGGCATCGAGCAGGACCGGCATCGTCAGGCCCTGGCGACGCAGCAGCTTCAGTGCGGCGCCGGCCTCGCGTTCGAAATCGAAGCGCGGCACCTGCAGCACCAGCGGCTGCAGCTTGCCGGGGTGGCGCGACAGCCATTGGCCGAACTCGGCCAGGCGTTGCGCGCTCCAGGCGGAGGCGGCGTTGACGAACAACAGCGCCACCGGCCGACCGCGCAGTTCGGTCAGGGTGCAGGGGGTGGCGTTGAGCCAGGTGGCGAACTCGGGCAGGTCCGGGACGGGCTGGACGTTCATGGCCCGATTATGCCGGAGTCGGCGTCATGCAACAGTCGTGCCACGGCACGTTTTGCAGCATCGTCGACCAATGTCCAGACCTGTTCGAAATGCTCACTGCCGCCGGTATACGGGTCCGGGATCGCACCCCTGCCCTGCCCGCCGGACCACGGCAGGTACAGCGCCAGGCGTTCGCGCTGGGCGGGTGTGGCCAAGCGACCCGCATCGCGCAGGTTGGCCTCATCGGCGCACAGGATCCAGTCGAAGCGGTCGAAATCCGCGACCTGCAGCTGGCGCGCGCGCAGGCCGCCGATGTCCACGCCATGCCCGGCCGCGCAGGCGATCGCTCGCCGGTCCGGTGGCTCGCCCACATGCCAGTCGCCGGTGCCGGCCGAATCGACCTGCACCCGACCAGCCAGCGGCGAAGCGTCCAGGCGCGCGCGCAGCGCACCTTCGGCCATCGGCGAACGGCAGATGTTGCCGAGGCAGACGACCAGCAGCTTCATCGGGCAGCCAGCGTCTGCAGCAATGCTTCGGCGCGTTCCAGGTCCTCGGGCGTGTCGATGCCCGGCGGGAACGGTTCGGGCGAGATCGCCACGCTGATCGGGAAACCCGCTTCCAGCACGCGCAGCTGTTCCAGCGATTCGACCTGCTCCAGCTGGCCCGGCGGCATCGCCGCGAACTGCTGCAGGAAACCGGCGCGATAGCCGTATATGCCGATGTGGCGCAGCCAGTTGTGACCGGCCGGCAGCGTGTCACGGCTGCGGGCAAAGCCATCGCGGTGCCAGGCGATCGGGGCGCGGCTGAAGTACATCGCCTCGTTGCGCACGTTGCGCACCAGCTTCACCACGTTCGGGTCGAACAGGGTATGCGCGTCTTCTACGGTCGTGGCGAGGGTCGACATCGGCGCATTGCCTTCAACCAGTGCCTGGGCCACCGCGCGGATACCCGCCGCCGGCGCGAACGGCTCGTCGCCCTGCAGGTTGACCACGACGGTGTCATCGGCCCAGCCGGCGATGCGCGCGCACTCGGCCAGGCGGTCGGTACCGGAGGCATGCGAGGTGGCGGTCATCGCCACCTTCACTTCGGCCAGGCCGGACAGTGCGTCGGCAATGCGTTGATCGTCGGTAGCGACCCAGACCTCGCCGGCACCGGCCTGCAGCGCGCGACGCGCCACGTGCAGCACCAGCGGCTCACCGCCCAGCGGGCGCAGCGGCTTGCCCGGCAGCCGCGAGGCGGCATAGCGGGCCGGGATGGCGACGACGAATTCGGTCATGGGGCGGTACTCGGCAGGCTCGTTACAACGGGAATGCGGCCGGCGGCGCATGAATGCAAGCGCCGCCGCGCCACTCAGTTCGGTCGCAGCTTGTCCAGGCGGTCGGTCAGCGCCACCCAGAATGCGGCAGGCAGCTCGGCGCGCAGCGGGACCGCGTAGTGCCAGTCATTGCCGAACGCGCGGCATTTCACCGCGTCCTTTTCAGTCATCAGCACCGGCAGCTGGCTGCCAAAGGACAGGTCCTGCGGCTGATAGGCCTGATGGTCAGCGAAGGCGTGCGGCACGACACCGATGCCACGCGCGCGCAGCATGTCGAAGAAGCGCTGCGGGTGGGCGATGCCGGCCACGGCGTGCACACGCTGGCCCTTGAAATACGACAGCGGACGGGCACGGCCACCGGCCAGCGGTTGTGCGCTGTCGATGTGCAGGGCCATCGGCCACTGGCCGAAGCCGCAGGCCTGTGCTGCAGTCTCCTCATCGGCCTGGCCGAGGTTGACCACGCGGAAATCGCACTCGCTGGCGCGGCTGACCGGCTCACGCAGTGGCCCGGCCGGAATCATCCGGCCATTGCCGTAGCGGCGCTGCGCATCGACCACCTCGATCTCGATGTCGCGTGCCAGCCGGTAGTGCTGCAGGCCGTCGTCGCAGACGATCACATCGCAGCCGGCCTCGATCAGCGCCTTGCCGGCTGCAACACGATCACTGTCCACGCGCACCGGCACGCCGGTCTTCCAGGCAATCAGCACCGGCTCGTCGCCACCCTTGGCGGTCGGCGTATCGGCCTTGACCCACAGCGGCTTGTTGGCATCTTCGCGGCCGTAGCCACGACTGGCCACGCCCGGCTTCCAACCGGCGGCACGCAGGCGCTCCACCAGCGCAATGGTCAGCGGCGTCTTGCCAGTCCCACCGGCGGTGATGTTGCCAACCACGATGACCGGCACCGGCAGCGTGTAGCGCTTGCGCCAGCCACGCCGATAGGCGCGCCGGCGCAGCGCGGTGACGCCGGCATACAGCGGCGCCAGCAGGCGCATCGCCCACGGAACCGGGGTGCCGTCGTACCAGTACGGCGGGGTCTGGGTACCCTTGCCGGCCATCAGTCCTGCCTTTCGCGGAACTGCATGCTGTGCAGATGCTGGTACAGGCCACCCATGGTGAGCAGCTCCTTGTGGGTACCGCGCTCGACGATGCGACCGTGGTCCATCACCAGCACCTGGTCTGCATGCTCGATGGTCGACAGGCGATGCGCGATGACCAGCGTGGTGCGCTCGGGCATCAATCGCTGCAGCGCGTCCTGCACCAGGCGCTCCGATTCGTTGTCCAGCGCTGCGGTGGCTTCATCGAGGATCAGGATCGGCGCGTCGCGCAGGATCGCACGCGCGATCGCCAGGCGCTGGCGCTGGCCACCGGACAGCAGCGCGCCGTTCTCGCCCACCGGGGTCTGCAGCTGCTGCGGCATGCGTGCGATGAACTCCCAGGCATTCGCGGCTTCAGCTGCCGCTCGGATCTGTTCATCCGTCGCGTCCATGCCATAGGCGATGTTGGCGCCGATGGTGTCGTCGAACAACATGACCTTCTGCCCGACCATCGCCACCTGGCGACGCAGGTCGGCCAGCGGATAGTCGTCCAGTGCCACCCCGTCGAGGGTGATGCGCCCGCCGCTGGGTTCGTAGAAGCGCGGCACCAGCCGGATCAGGCTGGTTTTGCCGCTGCCGGATCGACCAACGATGGCGGTGACCGTACCCGGCTTGGCCACGAAGCTGATGTCGTCCAGGGCGATGCCACTGTCTTCGCGGTAACGCAGCATGACGTGCTCGAAGGCCAGTTCGCCACGCACGCGCTGCACCGTGTTGCGGCCTTCGTCGCGCTCGACCGGCATGTCGAGGATGTCGAACAGGCGCTCGGCGGCGGACACACCGCGGGAGATCGAGGACTGCACGCTGGTCAGGCGGCGCAGCGACGGGATGATCGCCGTCATCGAGATCATCAGGCCCATGAACTGGCCGGCATTGAGGCGCCCTGCCAGTGCTTCGCGGGTCGACACCCAGACGATCACCGCCAGCGCCAGCGCGGCCAGGAACTGGACCACGCTGGAGGCACCGGCACGGGTGATTTCCACCTTCATGTTCAGCGCCAGCATGCGGTTGGCCAGGCGCGAGTAGCGCGACATCTCATGCTGCTGGGTGCCGTGCACCTTCACTTCCTGCTGGGCCGCCAGTGACTGCTCGGCGGTCTGCGCCATCGTGCCCATGCCGTCCTGGATACCGCGGCTGATGCGCCGGTAGCGCTTGCCCACGTAAGACACGATCACGCCGATCATCGGCACCACCACCAGCATGGCCACGGTCACCTTGACGCTCATCTGCAGCATCACCGCCAGCATGGCGATGATGGTCAGGGTGTCGGCAACCACGGTCTTGAGCGCATCGGCGCTGGCCTGGGTGACCTGCTCGGTATCGAAGTTGAGGCGACTGACCATCACCGGCGTCGATTCGGTATCGAAATGCGAGGACGGCAGGTGCAGGTACTTGGCCAGCACCTGTTCACGCAGGTCGCGCACCACGCTGCGACCGGTCTTGGCCAGCGCGTAGTCGCTCACCCAGGTGGCGGCGCTGCGCATCAGGAACAGGCCAAGGATGGTCAGCGGCAGGATCACCGCCATTTTCGGTTCGGGATTGACGAAGCCACGGTTGACCAGCGGCTCCATCAGCTTGGTGAAGTGGTAGCCGGCTACCGACTCCACCGCCATGGCGATGACGGCGGCGACCATCATGCCCCAGTAGGCACGGGTGTATCCCAGCAGACGTTTGTAGATCGGCCACACCGGCGCGTGTTTGGAACTCATGGACGCACCTCGGGTGCTGTTGCAATGGCAATACGGCGGAAGCCGAGCTGACCAAGCGCATCCTGCGCGGTCACCACGGCCTGGTAGGGAGTGCGTGCATCGGCGCGTAACAGCACCGGCTGCGTGCGGTCGCTGCCGGCCACGGCCGCGATGGTCTGCTTGACCGACTCGACGTCGCTGCGCAGGACTTCCTGATCATTGATGAAGTAGCGGCCTTCGGCGTTGATCAGCACGCTCAACGAGCGCGGCGGCTCATTGGTCTGCTGCTGGCTGGCGGTCGGCAGCTGCACCTGCAGCGTCGAGCGCGCATCGAAGGTGGTGGTGACCACGAAGAAGATGATCAGCACCAGGATGACATCGATCAGTGGCACCAGGTCGATATGCGGCTCATCCTGGGATCGGTCGTTGCCGATACGCATCGATCAGGCCTTCGCCGTGGCCGCGCCGGCCGGGCGCGTGGCAGCAGCAGGGTTCATCACGCCGGGGCGGCCATCCAGCGTATCCAGCAGCGCGCTGGCTTCCTGCTCCATCTCTACCACGTAACCGTGGATACGGCCCTTGAAGTAGCGGTGGAACATCAGTGCTGGAATGGCGACGATCATGCCGGTGGCGGTGCACACCAGCGCCTTGCCGATACCACCGGCCAGCTGGTTCACATCACCCACGCCATGGTCGAGGATGCCCAGGAACATCTGGATCATGCCGATCACAGTACCCAGCAGGCCCAGCAGCGGCCCGGCCGATGCGATGGTGCCCAGCGCGTTGAGGAAACGCTCCATGCGGTGCACCAGGTGGCGGCCGGTGTCTTCGATGCGCTCGCGGATCTGGTCACGCGGACGGTTGCGCGCTTCCAGCGCGGCGGCCAGCAGCGCGCCCAGCGGCGAGTTCGCCCGCAGGGTCTGCAGGTGGGCGGGGTCGAGCTTGCCGCGTGCCGCCCAGTTGCGCACTTCCTGGCCGAGGCCGGGCGGCAGCACTTCAGTACGTCGCAGGGACCAGAAACGCTCCAGGATGATCGCCAAAGCCAGTACGCCCAACAGCAGCAGCGGCACCATCGGCCAGCCACCGGCCTTGACCAGTTCCCACACGTTTCAACCCTCCGGCCCAACGGCCGCTTGTTCGATCGGCGATAGGATAGCAGCCGACCGCGCCCGCCCAGCGGCATCCCACCACCGGGATGCGTGGATGCGCTGTTCACGCAGCTGCAGCCCTTGTGCGCCAAGCCATATGCGGATCGCCCCGGAATCGGCCGTGGCCAGCACCTCGGCCCCTTGCGCCTGCCAGCGCTGGACCACGTCCTGGCGGGGGTGCCCGAAGCGGTTGCGGTGCCCGGCCGAGACCACCGCCAGCCGTGGCGCCACGGCCTCGACCCACGGCGCGCTGGAACTGCCACCGCTGCCATGGTGCGGCACAAGCACCACATCCGCCTTCAGCGCTGCCGGGTATGCCTTCAGCAGCGCCTGCTCGGCCGGGCGGCCGATATCGCCAGGCAGCAGGACCACGCCGTGACGGCTGGCGACGCGCAGCACGCAGCTGTCCTCGTTCTCGGCCTGGCGGCTGCCCGGTGCCGGGTGCAGGACCTGGAAATCAACTCCGTCCCACTGCCACTGCATCCCTTGCTGGCAGGGCGCAGCGCCGGCGATGGTGCTGCCCGGTGGCGCCAGCAGCTGCAGCCCGGGCAGCTGCCTTCGCAGGCTCGGCAGGCTGCCGGTGTGATCAAGATGGTCATGGCTGAGCATCGCCTGCTGCGGCGGCCCCTGTCCGAGCGCGCGCAGGGACGGGACCAGAATGCGTTCGTTGCCGTCGCCGCCGGTCGGCGGCCCCACGTCGTACCAGAGCGCGTGCCTCGCCGTACGCACCAGCACCGCGGTGCCCTGCCCTACGTCGTGCACCAGCAGCTCCAGTTCGCCTTCAGCCGGTGCATGCCGGGCGGGCCACAGCAGCGGCAGGCACAGCAGCAGGCCTGCCAAGGTACCGCCAGCGCCGCGTGGCAGCAGCCACCAGAACACCCCCGCCACTGCCGCCGGCACCGCCCAGCGCGGCGCCTCGGCCAACCACCACATCGCCTGCGGGTGCAGCGCCAACGGCTGCAGGGCCTGCCAGCTGAGCTCGAACAGCCAGGCGGCGGCGCGCCATGCCCAGCGCCCGGCGCCATCATGCAACGCGTGCAGGCCGGTACCCAGCAGCGACAACGGCACCACCAGCAGGGTCCACCACGGAATGATCGGCAGATTGACCAGCGGCCCCAAGCGCGCGGTGCCGCCGAACAGGGCCACGCACAGCGGCAACAGGCCGAGGCTGGCCACGCCCTGGGCGGCCAGAAAGCCGCGCAGGCCCCCACCGACGCCGTCCGGCCCGGTTCGTGGAAGGCACCACAGCAGCCACAGCACGCCCCCGAAACTGAGCCAGAAGCCGGCCGACAGCACCGACAGCGGCGCCGGCAGCAGCATCACCATCGCGGCCAGGGCCAGTCCCTGCCCCGCACCCACCGGGCGACGCCCGGCACGGGCCAGTGCCACCAGCCCGATCATCAGCGCCGCACGCACTGTTGGAAGCGCGCCGCCGGCGGCCACGGCATAGACGGCTGCGGCCAGCGCCGCGCCCCATGCCGCCGCCTGCGGCCGAGGCCAGAACCGTCCCAGCACCGGGCACAGCCACCACGACACGCGGCACAGCAGTACGCCAAAGCCAGCCACCACGCCAACGTGGAAACCGGAAATGGCGACCAGATGGGTCAGGCCCAGCGCGCGCAGGTGCTCCCAGTCGGCATCGGACAGGCCGCGCGTGTCGCCCAGTGCCAGGGCCTGCACGAACCGCGCGGCAGGATGTGCCACCTGCGTTGCGATGGCGTCACTGCTGCGCTCGCGCCAGGCCGGCAGGCACTGTGCAGGCGCGCGCTCACGCGCAGCGCCGGGGTCGCGCACCGTGCCATTGCCGGAAATACCGCGCAGCAATGCATGGCGTTCGCCGTCAAAGCCTCCAGGATTGATCCGCGAACGCGGTGCCCGCACCCGCAGCGACAGCTCCCAGTACGCGCCAGCTTGAACCGCATGGCGCCCACCATCGGTGCCGCTCGCAGGCGGTCCACGCCATGGATCGTTCCAGGTGATCTGCAGGCGCTTGCCACGCAACGAGGGCAGCGCATCGGCCTCGTTGACCTTCAACACGAAACGGGTATAGCCGGGGCCACTGTGTGGAAGATCAACCACTCGGCCAAGGACCTGCACGTCCTGCGCGGGCCCTCCGGGTGGAAGCTGGCCCTGCAGGACCCAGTGTCCGTGCAATGCCGCCCACGACAGGCCGAACAGCGCAGCCGTCCAGGCGCGGCCGCGCCAAGGCACGATCCAGCCTGTGGCGCTGGCAATGGCCAACGGCATGCACAGCCACAGCGGCGGCAGCACCGGCAGCTGCACGCAGGCCAGCGCACCCAGCACCAGACCGGCGGCACAACCACTGCCAAACAGCGGTGGAGCGGATCGTTCGGGAACCATTCCAGCAGCCTGCCGAGGGACGTGGCAGGTTGCCTATCGGGGATTTCCCCGCGTGGCTGTCAGCGCCGGACGGTGCCGCGATGGAAGTTGACACGGAAACTGGCGCCACCACCGGCCGCCTCGCCGACGCTGACCGATCCGCCATGGTGCTGCACGATTTCCTTCACCAGATGCAGGCCCAGGCCACTGCCGCTACCCGCTGCGCGCAGACGATGGAACGGCTCGAAGATCGCTTCACGGTCGCCCACCGGAATGCCGGCGCCCTGGTCGCTGACCTCCAGCAGGCCACGTGCATCCAGGCGCACGCAGATGGTGCCGCGTCCGCCGCCGTGGACGATGGCGTTGTGCACCAGGTTGGCGATCACCCGCCCCAGCGCCAGGCTGTCGCCATGGATCCACACTGGCATCTCGGGTGCATCCACTTCGAAGCCGTAACCGGCCCCCACCACCAGCGGCGCCAGATCGGCGGCCGCTTCGCGCACCAGCAACGCCAGATCCAGCCGCTGCAGTGCGCCGACATTACGATCAAGTCGCTGCAGGTCAAGCAGGTGCTCGGCAACGTTACCGAGCCGCGCCACGTCGGTCAGCAGCTGCGACTTCAGCTCGCCCTGCGGCAACTGCGACAGGCGCGCCTGCACCACTGCAATCGGCACCCGCAGTTCGTGCGCGGCATCGGCGAGGAACTTGTCACGCGCGGCATACCCCTGCTGCACCTTGTCGATCGCGTCGTTGAAGGCTTCCACCAGCGGTGCGACCTCGGTCGACACCAGCTGCGCATCCAGACGCGCCCCCGGCTGGCCGATATCCAGCTCCTTGGCCTGTTGTGCGGAGCGGCGCACGCCGCGCATCGCGCGGTGGATCACGGTCGGCATGACCAGCAGCGTGATCACGATCAGCGGCAGGAAAAACCACAGCCCGATCAGGCGCAGCACCATCAGCGCACCGTCCAGCAACCCGCCCTTCGGCGCCCCACCCACCATCACCGTGATGCGGCGACCATCTTCCTTGCGGATCATCACCCGCGCCACGTCCAGGTACGGCGGCACCAGCGAGCCGAGTTCGGTGGCACCCAGCGTCGGCAGGCGCGCGAGCAGCGGGGCGTGGATCGCCGGAATCGTGCCGCGTTCCAGCCAGACACCCTTGTCGTCGACCGCCGCGAACCAGAGGTTGCCCCCGGCCTCGGCGTCGAGCTTGTTCCAGCGCGCCTGGTCCAGCACCAACCGCCCGCCTTCACTGTGCACGGCCTTGGCCACGGCTTCAGCCATGAACATGTCCATGCCCCAGGTGTCCTTGTCGCCCCAGGTCAGGATCAGCGCAACAACGGCGAACAGCACGGTGAAGGCCTGCGCCAGGAACAACCGCCAGGCCAACCCCAGCGTGATGGAACGGATCGGACGTGTCGGACGCGCCATCTCAGGCCTCCGCCAGCAGGTAGCCGACGCCCCGGATCACATGGATTTCAACGCCCGCCCCGGCCTGCTGCAGCGCCTTGCGCAGCTTGGAAATGTGCGCATCGAGCGCATTGGACTGGATCTCATCGTCGAAGCCGTACACCGCGGCCTCCAGTGCCGTGCGGGTGACCGTGCGCCCCTGGCGCATCGCCAGTGCCTGCAGTACCAGCACCTGGCGCCGCGGCAGCGCCAGCGGTTGGCCCTCCACCTGTGCCTGCAGCGATTCGAAGTCGAATTCCAGCCGGCCCAGATGCAGGCTCGGTGTCACCATGGCCGAGGGCCGCCGCGAGACAGCACGGATCCGCGCCATCAGCTCCTCGATCGCCACCGGCTTCACCAGGTAGTCGTCGGCACCGACATCCAGGCCCTCGACCTTGTCTGACAACCTGCCCTTGGCCGTCAGCATGATCACCGCCAGGTTCGGGCGCAGCGCGCGTGCGGTGGCGACGAAAGCCACGCCATCGCCATCGGGCAGCTGGCGGTCCAGCAACATCAGCTGGTGTACCGGCTCGCGCAGCGCAACCGCGGCTTCGGCCAGGCTGCCGACCACGTCGGCTACCACGCCCTGCCGCTCCAGGCCCGACTGCAGGGCTCGGGACAGATCGGGATCGTCTTCGACCAGGAGAATGCGCATCAGGGGCTCGGCTACCGGAAACGGTGCCGATCATAGTGCCTGGCGCCAGGTTTGGGCGTCTTCGTGTGCCAGTTGCGAAGGCGCAATGTTCTGACAATGTTGTACCCGCACCATGCACAGCCATCCCCCGCAAAGTGGTTGATCGATGCCGTCGCTGTCCCCGACCCTGCTGCGCCCGTTGCTGTTCTCCGCTGCCATCGGCCTGCCGTTGATCACCCACGCCGCCGACCGGAACCCGGGCGTGCAGGCCGGTATCAGTGCCGGCGCGACCTCGGGGGCGTACGCCCACTACGACGTCAAGCCGCTGGTCGTACCGTCCATTGCCTGGCAGGGCGAGCGCTTCTTCGCCAGCCCGGGCTCGCTGGGCATGTACCTGTACAAGCGCGAGGGCCTGCGCCTGTCGGCGGCAGTCACGCCCTACACGCTGCGCTTCAAGACCGACGACGTGAACGACCCGCAGCTGCGCCGCCTGCACAGCCGGCAGATGTCGGCCATGGCCGGCATCAACGGTGAGTACAGCGCCGACTGGGGCATCGTCGAGGCCGGCGTGATGCGCGAGGTCACCGGGCACGGAGGTGGCATGGAGTCGCGCCTGCACTACAGCTATCCGATCCAGGCCGGTCGCTTCACCTGGGTGCCCAAGGTCGGCGTGGTGCACTCCAGTGCGCGCCTGCTCGACTACTACTACGGCATCACCGACGAAGAAGCGCTGCGCTCGGGACTTGCCGCCTACAACCCGGGCAGCGCGACATCACCGAGCCTGCAGATCGCAGTCAGCACGCCCTTGGGCACGAAGTGGCGCGCGACCGGCGTCGTCGCCAACCAGTGGTTCGGCGATGCAGTAAAGGACAGCCCGATGGCCCGTCGCGGTACGCAGACGTCGGCCTTCGTTTCCCTGATGCGCTCGTTCTGATCGAGCGCCCTCAACGGACAAGGACCCCCCCATGGCCTCCGTCTCCCCTGCTGCTGAAGCGCACGCGATCCTGCGTGCCCCCGACCTGGACAGCGCCGAGCGCGTCTACCTGGGGCTGCTGCCCGACCTGGAACACGTGAACGCGCTGACGCGCCGCGCACTGGGCCTTTCGCGTGCTGCCGATGCGGCACGCGGCTACGCGTTGTCGATGACGCTGGTGGGATTGCGCCTACAGGAACTGGAGATGGGCGAAGCGACCGCAAAGGAACATCGCCAGGCCACGCTGCGCAGCCTGCGCCAGGCCTTCAGCGCCTGAGCGCAGGCCAGCGACGCCGCCGGTGCCGCAGGCAGCGGGAAGACTCAGCGGAACGTGGTCCACGCCAGCACTGCCGCCAGCAGGGCCACCCAGATCACCGCCTTGAAGGTACCCTCCAGCATGTTGCCGCCGAACAGCAGTTCGATGATGGGATTGGGCCGGGAAACCGGAACGTGATCACTCATGCGGCAGCTCCTTGCAGTGACGGCGCGATTGCGCGGTAGACCGGAGTCTACGCCTGCACGGCCCGGATTCATCGCCCCCCGGCCGTCTTTGGCGGTTCAATTCCGGCCTTCGTCGCAGGCCGGCTGCAGCACCCCACATGTCATGCCAGCCTGCGTGCACTTTCCCGCTGGAGCACCGTGCCATGCCGATGCTTGCCCTGATGCTGCTGCTCTCCAGCCTGTTCGGCGCTGGCAACGGGCCCACTGAAGAGGCCCTTCGCAGCCAGATCCTGCTTGCCGAAACCCAGCAGCCGGACGTCGTACGACAGGATTGCGGTTCGCCCTCCCTGCTGCTTTACCGGCTGCGCCAGGACCGGGTCCTGAGGCTGGCCAACCAGCCCCTGCAACACGAACCCGGCGTTGCCCAGCCCACGCGTGGTGCGACGGTTCGCGTCGCCCAGCTCTGGGAGCGCGTGGACGGTCACTGGAAGCTGCAGCGGATGATCAGCGTCGAAGACCTGGTCGTGCAACGCTGACCATGTTGAACCGTGATCGATGCCTGAAACGAGAAAAGCCGGCACAAGGCCGGCTTCCGTCGTGATCCACCGCTGCACCGGCAATGCCGGGAGCCAGGTGGTGGGCGGTACAGGGTTCGAACCTGTGACCCCTACCATGTCAAGGTAGTGCTCTACCGCTGAGCTAACCGCCCATCTTGTTCTTGCCGCCCGAAAGCTGGCCTTGCTACGTAAAAACCCGGCGCCAGGGCCGGGCTTTGCAGTTCACGACAGCCCCCTTCCAGGGACTTCGTGGTGGGCGGTACAGGGTTCGAACCTGTGACCCCTACCATGTCAAGGTAGTGCTCTACCGCTGAGCTAACCGCCCGATTTTGCTTCTGAACGTCCGCGATTGCGTCGGTGCAGGCCGCGTATATTACGGATGCCGGCCGTGAAGCGCAACACTTTTGTGAAGAAGATGCTGCACTGCCGCGTTCAGCCCAGGCTCGCTTCCTTCAGCTGCCGGATCTGGTCACGCACGCGGGCGGCATCCTCGAATTCCAGGTCCTTGGCGTGCTGGTACATCTGCTGCTCCAGCGCCTTGAGACGGGACGCCAGCTGGGCCGGGCTGAGGGATCGATAGTCACTCCCCTCCTCGGCAACGCCGGGCCTGCCCTTGCCCTTGCCCTTCTTTGCTTCCTTCTCGGCCGCATCGGAGCGCGCGCCTTCCAGCACGTCGGTGATCGGACGCGCCACCGAGCGCGGCACGATGCCGTGCTGCTCGTTGTACTCGACCTGCTTGGCGCGACGGCGGTCGGTCTCGTCGATCGCTGCCTGCATCGAGCGGGTGATCTTGTCCGCATACAGGATCGCCTTGCCACGCACGTTGCGGGCGGCACGGCCGATGGTCTGGATCAGCGAGCCGGTCGAGCGCAGGAAGCCCTCCTTGTCGGCATCCAGGATCGCCACCAGGGACACCTCGGGCATGTCCAGGCCCTCCCGCAGCAGGTTGATGCCCACCAGCACATCGAACTTGCCCAGGCGCAGGTCGCGGATGATCTCCACGCGCTCGACCGTGTCCACGTCCGAGTGCAGGTAGCGCACGCGGATGCCGTGCTCGGTCAGGTATTCGGTGAGATTTTCGGCCATGCGCTTGGTCAGCGTCGTGACCAGCACACGGTCACCGGCCTTGATGCGCGCGTTGGCCTCGCTCATCAGGTCGTCAACCTGGGTGCCCACCGGGCGGATCTCCACCACCGGGTCGATCAGGCCGGTGGGGCGTACGACCAGTTCAGTGATCTCGTCACCGGCCTCGCGGTACTCATAGGGGCCTGGCGTGGCCGACACATAGATGCTGCGGGGGCAGCGCTCTTCCCACTCCTCGAAGCGCAGCGGCCGGTTGTCCAGCGCCGAGGGCAGCCGGAACCCGAACTCGACCAGCGTCTCCTTGCGCGAACGGTCGCCCTTGAACATGGCACCGATCTGCGGAATGGTCACGTGCGATTCGTCGATCACCAGCAGCGCGTCGGCCGGCAGGTAGTCGAACAATGTCGGCGGCGGTTCGCCGGCGTTCTTGCCGGTCAGGTGCCGGGAGTAGTTCTCGATGCCGTTGCAGTAGCCGACCTCGGCCATCATTTCCAGATCGAACTGGGTACGCTGCGCCAGGCGCTGCGCCTCCACCAGCTTGTTCTGCGCGTACAGCTGCTCCAGGCGCTCCTTCAGCTCGACCTTGATCGTCTCGATCGCCGCCAGCACACGCTCGCGCGTGGTGGCGTAATGGGTCTTCGGGTAGACCGTGAAGCGCTGCATGTTGCGCAGCGTCTCGCCGGTGAGCGGGTCGAACAGGGTGATCTTCTCGACCTCGCCATCAAACAGCTCCAGGCGCAGCGCCTCGCTGTCCGACTCGGCCGGGAACACGTCGATGACTTCACCACGCACGCGGAACGTACCGCGCTGCAGCTCGTATTCGTTGCGCGTGTATTGCAGCTGGGTCAGGTGGTTGATCAGGTCGCGCTGGTCGATGCGCTCGCCCTTGGACAGGATCAGGCGCAGCGACAGGTAGTCTTCCGGCGCGCCCAGGCCATAGATTGCCGACACCGTCGCCACCACGATCGCGTCCGGGCGCGACAGCAGGGTCTTGGTCGCCGCCAGCCGCATCTGCTCGATGTGCTCGTTGATCGAACTGTCCTTCTCGATGAAGGTGTCCGACGACGGTACGTAGGCTTCCGGCTGGTAGTAGTCGTAGTAGCTGACGAAGTACTCCACCGCGTTGTGCGGGAAGAACGCCTTGAACTCACCATACAGCTGCGCCGCCAGCGTCTTGTTCGGCGCCATGATCAGCGTCGGCTTCTGCACGTTCTGGATGACGTTGGCGATGGTGTAGGTCTTGCCCGAGCCGGTGACGCCCAGCAGGGTCTGCTTGGCGATGCCCGCTTCGAAGTTGCTGGTCAGCTTTGCGATGGCATCAGGCTGGTCGCCCGCCGGCGAATACGGCGAGACGAGTTCAAAACGGTCGCTCATGATGGTGCCAGTTCCCGGGAGTGGTGAGTATACGGGGCATGGAGTGACGGCCCGCTGAGGGGTTTCCGGGCAGGTGAGCGCGGCGTTGGCTGATGGTGAATGCCCCGGCGTACGTCGAGGCTGGAGGCATGCCTCATCGTCTTCGCCCTGCCCGGCTCCACCGCGGGCTCCATCTGATCGAGCTGCTGGTCGCCGTCATGGTGCTGTCGGTCCTGCTGGCGTTGGCCTGGGGCCCCTGGCAACGCACGCTGCGGCACTTCCAGGCGGAAGCGCTGCGCGCCGAACTGGTCGCCAGCCTGTCGATGGCGCGCAGCGCCGCCATCACCGAACGCCGCCGCGTGACGGTCTGCGGATCGTCGGACAGCATGATGTGTGACCAGGCATGGAGCCAGGGCTGGCGGGTGCAGGTCGAACCGGCCAACAGCGCGACCGCCGCCGCAAGGGAACTGCGCGTGCACAGGACACGCCAGCGTCATGTCGACCTGCGCACCAGCGATCATCGGCCCGACGTGCGGTTCCGGCCCGACGGCCGCAATGCCGGTACCAACCAGTCCATCGTGTTGTGCGTGGATGGACAGGAGCACAGCCGCGTCATCATCAGCGTCCCCGGACGGGTCAGGAGCCAGCGCCCGCGCAGGTCCACCCCCTGCTGAAACCTGCAATGCCATCGTGGAAACGAAAAAAGCCGCGATTTCTCGCGGCTTTTTCGAATCTGGCGCCCGAAGTTGGACTCGAACCAACGACCCCCTGATTAACAGTCAAGTGCTCTAACCGGCTGAGCTATTCGGGCGGGGTGCGCATTTTAGCCAGCGTTTGGCGACCAGCGCAAGCCCTTTTTCCACGTGCGATGCCCAACCGTTACCAGCACTCTGCATTGGTCTTCTTGTCCGGCGTCTTGCGCCCGGCCTGATCGAGTGTCAGCGTGCCGCACACATCCTTGTCCTGGCCGGTTTCCGGCACCGCCTGCAGCGTGTAGGTGCTGGCCGTGGCCTTGCCGTTCAGGGACAGCGTGTAGCGCTTGTTGCCCTGTCGCGGTGACTGGTTGAACGGCAGCGAGAAACCGTCATAGCTGTTCTGCACCGTATGGTAGCGCTCGAGCAACTGTGCAATCTCGACCAGATCGGCCTTGGCCAGGGCCCGGTTCGTCTTCAGCACGTGCCGCTGATAGGACGGCAGGGCCACGGCCGCCAGGACGGCGATCACCGCCACGGTGATCATCAGCTCGATCAGGGTGAAACCAGCTGCAAAACGTCGGGTTGAGGATGCGTGCATGGGCGATCTCATGTTCATGGTCATCAGCGGATCTGGCGCCATGACTGGCGACCGCAGGCCCGCTGGCCGTATGCAGTATCCGCGCCCGGAGTGTTCAGCGTCACGATGCACCGGTCAATCGAACCATCGACCGAGCACTTCGGATCGCTGGGGTCGCAGCCCTTGCGCATCGATGTACTGACTTGTGTATCCAGCACAGGAGCCCCCGTCGCGACGTCGCCGCCGCGAGTCAACGCCCCGGCGCCACAATTCGCGCCACACAGCGGATCCCCCCCCACTTCGTCGGTGAGGCCGCCCATCGCGGGCTGGCCGGTGGCCATGTTCAGCCGATAGCGCCAGTTGACGCCACCACCTGTACCGCAGACGGACTGTCCAGGCACATACGTGGTGAACATCACGGTGCCACCCTGCAACGTCGGATATCCAAAGAAGCGCTCACCCTCCACCGTGGTATCCACGATCAGATCAACGTACCAGCCACGCTTTGTTGAATAGTCCACCGCGTTGCTGGATATGTCGCGGAATGCTGCACCATTGGCACTGATCGACTGCCCCACCAGCACGTCGCGGCTGGAGATCGCGTCGCTGAGGTTGTCCCATATTCCGTACAGCGTCTGCACAGGTGAATTGCGGGTAACGGCGTTGTCATCGGCGGTGAAATAACGACCGGTACCGAAGAACAGGCTGACGCCCCCACCCGGCCCCGCAGACGTCTGGATCGCTCCGGTGATCGGTTGCGCCACCGCGCTGCGCATGGCGGTGAACAGTGGTGTACCGCTGAGCGACACATTCCATGCCGTGGGGTCGCCCCCCCGCAGATCGAAGCGCCAAATGTTGCCCTGCATGTCACCACCGTACACGGTATCGGCCAGGCTGCTGCTGTTGTGCAGTGCCACCGCTGTGACGTGGTTGAGGCCATTGGCGATCGCGTACTTGCCCCCGCTCGGATACAGGCGCTTGAGTACCTCACCGCTCTGGATGTCGACCACATACAACACAGGACGGCCCGTACTCGAATTGACGCCGTTACCGAACAGTGCAACAAATCGCGGCGCGCCGTTCGGATCAGTGCCAGCGACAGGCACCACCACCGGCTTGCCGAACGCGAAGCCCATGTCCGATTCGGTCTTGCCGGAAATCTCCCACAGCACGTTGCCGCTGTTGAACGCCGTTGGATTGCTGATATCCAGCGCAAACACCGAGCCGTTACCGACTGCCGTGGCGGACGGGCCGCGCGTGGCACCGCCACCGCCGGTGGTCCCTACCAGTACCGTATGCCACGCCTCGCCGTAGTGGACGTCGGATGCCGTCAGTCCGCCGTCAACGTAGTAGCGATGGCCATAGGCAGGGTTGGCCAGTTCGGCCATGTGCTGCAGCGACGTGGAGGGAATGTAGGCGAACTGTTCAGTGCCGGCCGCGGTTCCGGTGCCGGCATTGAATCCGTGCAGCATGCCGTCGTTGGCCCCGACATAGACCATTGAGGGCGGGCCGCCAGACGCAGTCTTCGATGTCAGATAGGCCTTGTAGCGGGTACCGAGTGTGGTCTTCCAGCCTATCCCGCCCTGCTCCTTCCAGGATGTATAGCCGTAGTCATCCCGGGTGGAAACAATCTCGACGCTGGAATTGACGATGTCGCCGAGCAGTACACTGCGCGGACGGAACCCGCTGACCGGTGAACCACGCAGATAGCTGACGAGATCGGCAACCGTATGCGAACCGAACCAGTTGGGAACGGTATTGAGCCCAAGGTTGCCCAGTTTCTCGGCGCGGTCGCGGCCGGGAATGTTGTCCGCAGTGAAATCTGCCGCTGCTACAGGAATCAACTGATTGGACTTGTTCACAAAAGTCGGCGCAGTCGACACCACGATATTGCGGCCCGAAGCGCTCATCCTGGTCGACGCCCGCCACAGCTCAGGGCCGACTTCGCCATTGGAGAGGGTCTGACGGGCGATGAGATCGCCAGTCCAGTCATTGGATCCCGACGGTACCGTGTAGTGCGCCGAGACGGTGAAGGAACCTGCGTTGACCCGGGCGCCAGTCGCGCTGCCCCCCACCGGCGCCTCGCCCGCGGCAGCACTGTCGAAGATCGACTCCAGCGCAGACTTCAGCTTGGCCGGATTGCGCGCCAGGAAATAGTTGTCCGGCACGCCAGGCACCTTGCTGTCCCATTTCTTGCCAGCCGGCACGCCATACTTGGCGGCGTACCACAGCGGGCTCTCCAACTGATTGGCCTGGCCGCTTCCCAGGCGGTAGCGCAGGACAATGGCACCTGTCCATTCTGCCGGAGGAGCCGAGGTGGTCGTCAGCACCGAACCGTTCTTGTCGCCGGGCCGCAGTACCAGTCGCTGCACGTTGTCGGCCGCGTTCGAACCCACGATCGTGTAGCCGGTGAGCATCGCGTTGCCGGCATAGGCAGAAAGATTCTCAATGCGGACCAGCACCTCATCGCTGCCCACGGTATTGCGTACAGCATTGTTGCTGCACTCCGCACTGCTGGAGCGCCAGCAGATGTTGCGGAAATTCGTATTGTCGCCGTCGTTGCAGGTAGCGCCCACGCAGTAGCTGAGCATGGAGACCACGTCGTTGTCGTGGTCATTGCCCCACAACGAGTCTTCCCATACCAGCGAGAAACTGCCAGCCTTGCCGTCTGCGCGATAAGTTCGTCCATAGACGAAATTCGGCGAGACCGTAGACTGTTTGGTGCCGATACCAACAGAACCGAGGAAGCAACTGCGCCAGCCATTGCTGGTGATTTTTGCCGTACCGGTATTGTTGGCCTGGCACAGTGGGGCCAGGGTGATCTTGCCGTTGCCCACCGGAATCTCGAACTTGGGCAGGCTCTCAGCCATGGCCACGGTATAGGTGGTCGCAGTGAGCTTGTAGGTATCCGGCTTGTTCTGCACGCCCGGACGAAGGTCGGTCTCGGCCGCGGCCTTTGACAAGCCCGCCATCAGGTAGCTGCCTTCCGTGGAAGGCACATCCGGGCAGATGCCACGCACCAGCGACAGGCCAGTAACCTTGGCCGCGCGACAGATGTCCTCATGGGTATTGATCGAGGCATAGCGCTCGGTCAGGCCGACGCGGCCAGCCATGTAACTGCCACCAGTAATGCCTTCAAGATTGCCGATCGCATCCGTTGCCGACGCCGCAGGTGCCAGGCCATTGATCGACCCGATGTTGTCGCTATCGAACGACGGCAGGCCTGAGGACATCACCAGGATGTTGCAGGTGGCGCAGTAGGAGTTGCCGCCATCGTTCGGGGAGCGGTAGGGATCCTTCCAGGCAACCGCATTGGGCAGCCCGCTCAGGTCCCCGGACGCACTGTAGATGCCCTTGGTTTCACCCTTGATGTAGCGCACAGCTTCGGCATACATCTCGGCCAGGGGATTGCCCCAGGCACTGCACTTCTTCGAGGCATTGCCCGGATCGGTCAGATTACCTCTGTCACCGAAGCCCTGTCGGTTGAGGATGCTGTAGTCGTTGCAGTCATTCCAGTTATTGCTCCAGTTCCACTGGTCGATACGGAAGTTGGAGATGGTATTGATGATGCCTTCCGCACCACCGGACAAGCTGTTACAGAACTGACCGTTGGACAGGTTGATTTCGTCGCCGGCCGCACAGAATCCGGTGCCGTTACCTGCGATCTTTCCGATGTTCCGCCGCACCACGCCACCATCGCGCGGATTGACATAGGTACCCGTGACCAGACCGAAGCGAAGACGGCCGCTTTCGCCATACGACTGCAGCAGCCCAGCCGGTTTCAGATAGTCCCTTGTGCCATCGTTGTACTTGCGGCAGAACGCCTCCGGGAAAGCTCCGCTGCCACTGGCGCAGACCTCAACCCGGACGTTGAAGTTGGTGGCAGAGCCAGGTGAATCAGCCTTGCCTTCATCGCTTCGGCCGGTGATGCACTGGCGGCTGGCGGTGGCCGCCCACTCGCCCCAGTTGCCCGACGCAGCGCGCATCAGCGGTGCACCACCGGATTCGATGGTGGCGTTGCAGAAGGACATGGTGGTCTTGTACGGGGTGAAACTGTTGATATCACTGCCGCTGTATACCTTTACCCACGCGTGCAGATCGTTGGGGATCTGCGCGCGCTCCAGCACGGTGCTGGCGGCGCTGTCGGTGATGCGATGGCCGCCGTACAGCACGTAGCGCATCACGTCCAGGCGACTCATCGTTGCCCAGTTCAGGAAATTGCCGGACCAGCTTCCACCGCAGCTGTGCTTCCAGGTGCCGCCGGCCTGTGCACTGGCCTTGAACTGGCCGCTGGCGTAGGAATAGCAGAGGTTGGAATCGAAGTAACCGGAGTAATCGAACTTGTCCTGGTATGTGGTGTCGAGGGTGCCATCCTCATCCAGGTCGCTGTAATCGCTGTAGGCCTTGTTGAACAGCTGCTCGTCGCGCGACATCACCATCATCATCAGCGGCGGCTGGGTCTTCTTGCTGTACAACGGCTCCTGCGCGATGTCGTAGTCGCCAAGCGCAGCGAACAGCGGGTAGACCAACGCCCCCACCCCAGCCAGCACGGCAACGGCAGCGCCCGCGCGCAGCCAGGGAGTCGAGACGATGCGGGAGAAGCGGCGCGAAGTGTTCATGGAATGAAGATCGTATCGATGACAGCGCTGGAAGATGGATTGGCCGGATCGTCACTGGCCAGGACGGTGATCTGGTAGATGTTTTCGGTCTCTTCGTTCTTCCGGCCCCCGAGGCCGGTCCCTCCGCCGCCCATCACGCACTTATCAAGGCGCCGGGTATGGATTGCCGCAGCCGCAGTCTTGCCATCGGCCCAGGTTGCCGGGTCGAATACCGGACTGCATTCTTCCTGGTTGGCCTCGAAAACGCCGCCGCTTTCGATGGCTGTCTTGATGGCCGCCTCCTGGGTACGCACGTCGGCTTCGGCGTTCTGGAAGGCCTGATTGGAACGCAGGTAGTTGGCCGCCATGCGCTCCTGCATACCGGTAACCTGCATGCCGGCGATGCCGATAAGAGCCAGCAGGATCAACATGATCAGGGCGACATACAGCACAGCGCCTCGCTGCTGCCGGCGTGCTGTGAAGGAAGGAAGACGCGGGCGTGTGTACATGCGAGCCTCAGTTGCCAAAGAGGCGGTTGCGAAGGGCGATGGTGGTTTGATAGACAGCGCGCATGCGACCGTCTGCCGGCGCCGTGAACGTCACGCCCAGCGAAGTGAGCGCAGCGTTCTGGTCGGCCTGCGGCGCCGCCGATGGATCCGGACTGGACATCACCATCCCCAGCTGCACGGCGCCGACACGACGCCAACCATTCGCGGCCGGATTGGTAGACCCCTGCACCGTTTCGGCAGTGCCCTGGCGATCAATGAAACCGGTTGGATAAACGTCGGTAAGCCCGCGGTCCTGGCCATACAACAACTGCATGTTTTCTACGCCCTCCACCAGTGCCTCCGGCGCATTGGCCACCAGCGCGCCATTGGGGATGGCGGTGAAGCGCACGCGATACAACGAAGAACGGGCAATGGCGGCGTCATAGCCGATGTAGTACAGCGCGCTTTCTGCACGGTGCAGCATCGCCTGACCGGTGGTGACCGGACGGGTGAAGTTCCCTGCATTGTTCGGCGCATCCCCAAAGGTGACGGTGCCGGCGCCCTTGTCCACCGCGCGCGCCTGGAAGATCGTGACGCTGGCGCAGTCGGCCGCACCATACAGCCCCGGGTTGGAGACACCACTCTGCAGTACCGCAAGGCGCGCTTTGTCAAAACTGAAAATCGGCTTGCCTGGAACGCCGCCAATGGCGGTGATCGGCACACCATCCGGCATCAGGTAACGCAGCACCACGATGTCGCTGCCATTGACTCGGTTGGGCATGGCCGCAGCAAACTCGGCAGGCAGCGCGGGCTTGTAGTCGGTTCCGCCGGTTGCGGGTGTGGCTGTCAGGGTAACCGCCGCTCCCGGCGCGGTTCCGGTAGCTTCAAAGCCCTGGATCGACGTCTGGAAGTCCAGCGCCGGATGCGGAGCCGTTGCGAAGGTACTGAACAGCGAGGCATTGTCCGGTGTATTTCGCCCCTGGTCATTGACACAGCCGAAATGCCCGGCCATGCGAAGTTCGCGTTGCAGGGCATCCATCGCGAAGCGACTGTTTTCCTGCACCCGCGCCAGGCCATCGGACAGCTGGTAGGCCGCCCTCGATGCTGCAAACACCTGCACCACGCCGAGCATGACGATCACACCAATGGCCAGTGCGATCATCAGCTCAACCATGGAAAGACCCGACATGTGTCGGGATGAAGAGCATGAGGCGCGCATCACAAGCCGCTCCTGGCAGTGAACGTGGTGTCACCGGCATCGGCATTCCAGCGCTCATCCCCCCAGCTCACGCTGACCGAGTACTGATCACCGTTCCGGGTTACTTTCCCCGTAGCGCCGTCGCCCAGCGCCTTGCCCAGGCGGCACCTCCAATCCAGGGTGAAGGCGTCTTTGCTGATGTCCTTGCCGGTGGGAGGTAAGCAGTTCTTGCTGGACGTGGTGGCGGTATAGTCGCCGACATAGACCGGCGCCATCTTCCGATTCACCCGCAGCTGGTCCAGCATCTCGTAGGTCAGATTGGTCGCCTGGGTGCGGTAGTTGGCACTTTGGACGAAGCGTACGTTCATGGTCTGCATCAGCGCGAAACCGAGCAGGCCAACGCCAAGCACGAGAATGGCGATCAGCACTTCGATCAGACTGAAGCCCCCTTGCACGCCGCGCGGGGAATGGGATCGGGACGGCCTCACTTGCAATCCTCCTTCAACAGCCGGACCTGTCCGGTCGGCGAAATGCGCAACGTTCGTTGCAGCGGTTGCTTGCCGCAGGTGTCCGGGCGCAGGGTCAGGTCCAGCGATGCATTCGCGCGGTTGCGACCACGTGGGTCAAAACCCACGGACAGATCCGGCGTACCCGCCGTAGTCAGACCCGGCCGACCGGCGCTGTAGCGGAGCACGGTCTCCCCAGCGCTCAGCGCACCATCTCCATTGGTGTCCGCCCAGACCAGCCAGCCGTCAGCCCAGCTTTTGCCATCACATGTACTGCCCGCAGACGACGCACAGACACCCGCACCACGACGATTCTTTACCGCCTCGCTGCGGGCCAATGCGAGTGAAGCGATCAACTCGTTGCTCGCGGTAGCGATGCGATTGGATCGCAGGGTGCCCTGGAAACTGGGAAAGGCGATCGTGGCGAGCACGGCCAGGACCATGATCGTGACCATCAACTCAACCAGCGTAAAGCCGTTTTGCCGGCGCAAAGACATTGGACGCTCCCCAGCGTGTTGATGGCCACGATGGGCCATCGCCCTGCCACCGGCAAGCGGCGGCAGGATGAACGGTCATTCCGGGGCGACGGGCGTCAACGCCTTGACGGCCCGCCCTCCCCTGCCTGTCCCGGCGCGATCCCCATCGCGCCGGCGCAGGCTCAGGCCAGCACCTGGTAGCAGGGCTGGTATTCGCCGGAGATCTTCATCCGGCGCTGTTCGACGAAGGCGCGCAGCAGCGCGTCCAGGGCCTGCATCATGTCCGGGTCACCATGGATCTGGAACGGCCCGAACTGCTCGATGCGGCGCATGCCGTCTTCCTTCACGTTGCCGGCAACGATGCCCGAGAACGCCCGGCGCAGGTCGGCCGCCAGCGCGTGCGGGGCACGCCCGTGGTGCAGGTCCAGCGCGGCCATTGCCTCGTGGGTCGGCACGAACGGCTGCTGGTACTCCCACGGAATCTCGATCGACCAGTTGAAGAAGAACGAGTCCTTCTGTGCCAGGCGGTGCTCACGCACGCGCTTGATGCCGTTGGCCATCTTCTTTGCCACCGCCACCGGGTCGCCGATGACGATCTCGTAGCGCTCGGCGGCTGCATCGCCCAGGGTCAGGCGAATGAAGCGATCGATCTGCTCGAAGTACGGCGCTGCCACCGTCGGGCCGGTCAGGATCAGCGGGAACGGCAGGTCCTTGTTTTCCTCGCGCAGCAGGATGCCGAGCAGGTACAGGATTTCCTCGGCGGTGCCGACGCCACCGGCGAACACGATGATGCCGTGGCCGATGCGGACGAAGGCCTCAAGGCGCTTCTCGATGTCCGGCATGATCACCAGGTGGTTGACGATCGGGTTCGGCGACTCGGCCGCGATGATGCCCGGCTCGGTCAGGCCGATGTAGCGCGTCACGGTGCGGCGCTGCTTGGCGTGGGCAATGGTGGCGCCCTTCATCGGGCCCTTCATCGCGCCTGGACCGCAGCCGGTGCAGATGTCCAGGCCGCGCAGGCCCAGCTCATAACCCACCTGCTTGGTGTACAGGTACTCGTCGCGCGAGATCGAATGGCCACCCCAGCACACGACCAGGTTCGGGTCGCCCGGGTTGAGGATGCGCGCATTGCGCAGCAGGCCGAACACCGCGTTGGTGATGCCCTCGGACGACTCCAGCTCGGCCGCGTAGGCCGGGCCCATCTCGATGGCCATGTAGGCCAGGTCACGCACCACGGCGAACAGCAGTTCGGCGACGCCGCGGATGATCTCGCCATCGACGAAGGCCATCGCCGGTGCATTGACCAGGTCGATGCGCACGCCGCGATCCTGCTGCGCCACCTGGATGTCGAAATCGGGATACAGATCGCGCGCCGCGCGCGGATCGTCAGAGGCGCTTCCGCTGGTCAGCACGGCCAGCGCGCAGCGGCGCAGCAGCTCGTGCATACCGCCGGCAGACGCATCGCGCAGGCGGGCCACTTCGGCCCGCGACAGCACATCCAGCCCACCGCGCGGGTAGATCCGCGCATCCTGCACCGGCAGTGCACGGGCTGATTTTTCGTTCGTGGTCATGTCCAATTTTTCGCTTCCTTCAAGGTTTCCGACTGTACTGCCGCCCCCTTAAAAAGCAAAACGGCCGGGAAGCCCGACCGTTGGATGTGTGCTTCCCGCGTTCGCCTTTCCGGGACCGCATCGGCGGCGTTGGCACCGCGCACATTTCCGGATGCTACGCCGATGTCAGATGACCTGCAAGGACTTTCGCATGAACGGAAAACGGCCGGGTTTCCCCGGCCGTTTCCACTTACTGCTTCAGGCTCTGACGGATCAGAACTTGTACTTCACGGTCAGCTGCATCGACCAGCGCGACACGGCGGTGTTGCCCTTGTCGTTGTTGTTTTCCTGGATCGACGAGTTGTCGGTACGGCCGGTGAAGTTGTACAGGTACTTGCCGGTAGCCGGGTCGATACCCGAGTAGTTGGCAACGCGACGGGTGGCGTAGAAGCCGTAATCGTCGATCAGACCCCACTTCTTGTTGAGCAGATTGCCGACATTCATGATGTCCAGCGCGATCTCGCCCTTGTGGGTCTTCGCAAAGCCCGGGAACTCCTGGCTGATGCGGACATCGAAGCTGTTGACCCACTTGGCGCGGTGCGCGTTGGCCGGGACCACGCTGCCACGGTAGGCATCAAGCTCCGGATTCTGCGCCAGCCATTCGAAGAACTTCTTCTCCATGTCGGCGCCGCCGGTGAAGATCACGTCACCCGGGCCCTTCGGCACGTAGAACAGATCGTTGGTGCCTGCGCCGTCGCCGTTCACGTCGTTATAGAACACGTAGCTGTACGGACGACCCGAACGGCCTTCATAGAACAGGCCGACGCGGGTGGCATTGTCACCGAAGAAGTTGTGCTTCCACTCCAGGGTACCGGTGATGCGGTCCTTGATCGCATAGCGCGAGTTGTACGCAACGTTGTCGTTGGCGTTCAGGCTCAGCGTGTTGTTCCAGTTCGAGGTGTTCTGCGAGCTGGACAGCGGGCTCACTTCCTTCGCCTGAGTGTAGGTATAACCCAGCGACCAGCCCCAGTTCTCGGTCAGCGGCTTGGCCAGCGAGAACGTAGCCTGGGAACCACGACCCTTGTCGGTGTTGCGCAGCAGGATCACGTCGCCGATATCGCTCGGACGGTTGACACGGTCACTCGGGCAGGTCTGATCGGTGGCCGAGCAGGCACGACCGTTCTTCTGGCCAGCCTGCATGCCGTTCGAGCCAGCATTGGCACCGTTCATGCCGTAGTCGTTCCAGTACAGCGCACGACCGTCCTGACCAACCGAGCGGTTGGCGTTCGGGGTCATGACGTCCAGACGATCGAAGTACAGACCATCCTTGACCTTGGTGACCAGCAGCTCGGCCGACGCCACGATGCCGTACCACGGCAGTTCGTGATCGAAGGCCAGGTTGGCCTTCCAGACCGACGGCAGGCGGGTACCGGGAGCGATCAGGTCGACGTTCTGACGTGCCGAAGCAAGCGACGGGTCCGGGATGAACGGATTGTCAGCATCGAAGCTGAAACCACCCGGATTGCGGGTCAGGTTGTACTCGGCGTAGTTCAGGCCGGTGTTCTGGTAGGCACCCGCCAGCCACACGTTCGGGGCAGCACCGCCGAACAGGCCCACGCCACCGCGCAGCTGGGTCGGACGGTCGCTATCGAAGGTGTAGTTGAAGCCGACGCGCGGCTGGAACAGCTTCTTGTCGACCAGCTTGGTGTTGTTGAAGCCGTACAGCTGCTCGATGCGCGGGTTGTACAGGCGCTGGGTGCTGAAGTCCGGCATGTCAACGCGGACACCGAACATCAGGCTCAGGTTGTAGTTGATCGCCCAGGTATCCTGGATGAACAGACCCGTGTTCTTCAGGTGGAACTTCGCCGGAATGTCATCCAGGCTGCCACCAGCACGCGGCACGCGCACCTGGTACGCGGACGGGGTGCCGGCTTCAAACGCAGCCAGGTTGGCGAACTCATACGCGCCGTACAGGTTGCGACCGTAGAAGTTCATCAGGTCGTTGTCGGTGTAGTCAAAGCCGAACTTGACGGTGTGGTCACCGACATACCAGGTACCGGCACCGAAGGCGCTCAGTTCCTTCGACTCCACCAGGTTGGTGTGGGTGTTCTGCTCGGTACCCAGGTACAGCGAATTGTTGTTGTCGAAGCGGACGCGGATCTGCGGCAGGTGCGAAGCGGCAACGCGGTTGGACGAGTAGTCCTTGTGCGAGACCTTGAACTCGGTCGAGAAGTTCTCGGACCAGTCACTGAACAGTTCACCCATCCAGGTCTCATACTCGGTCGGCTGGGTGTACCAGAAGTCACTCAGCGAAATTTCGCTGTTGCTGACCTTCGGGAAACGCACCACGTCCTGCTTCATCTTGTTGTAGCGCAGGGCCGCACGGTGGTTCTCGTTGATGTTCCAGTCCAGCTTGACCGCGTACTCTTCGATCTCGGTCTTGTTGTTCAGCGCACCGACGCCGCCGACCTGATAGCCAAGATCGGACATGCGCTTCTGGACGCGGGCGATATCAGCATCACTGATGCCGCCAGCCTTGTTGTAGGGGCTTTCGCCAAGGCTGACACCGCCACCGCTACGCTCGTACTTTTCGTAGTTGGTGAAGAAGAACAGCTTGTCCTTGACGATCGGGCCGCCGAAGGTCATGCCGTAGGTCTTCTCGTCCTTGAAGCCGTTAAAGTCCTGCTTGTCACCTTCCAGGCGCGAACGGACCATGTCCTTGTCGCGGTACGAACCGTACACGGTGCCGTGGAATTCATTGGTACCCGACTTGGTCACGGCGTTGATCACCGCACCCGTACCACCAGCGATGGTGGTGTCGTAGTTGGCCAGGTCAATGTTGATTTCCTGGATGGCGTCCATCGACACCGGCTGACGCTCGGTCGGCAGGTTGTTGGAGCCCAGGCCGAACGGATCGGAGGCGCTGATGCCGTCGATGCGGATGGCGTTGTAACGGGTGTTCTGGCCACCGGCCGAGATCGCGCCGTCAGCCTTGCTGACCTGCGAGATGCGCGGATCCAGGCGGATGTAGTCCTGGATGTTGCGGTTGGCCGACGGCAGCGCGTCCATCGTTTCGCGCGTCACGTTGGTGCCGCTGCCCATCTTGGTGGCGCTGAACAGGTCCAGGCCGCCGGCGGTGGCGACAACGTTCACGGCGTCCAGGTTGGTGGCGGCCAGATCGCCGCCGAGGCTGGCGTTGACCGTGTTGACCTGGTTCAGGTTCAGGTAGACACCTTCTTCGGTCTTGGTGCCTTCACCGGACTTGGTGATGGTGATGGTGTACGGGCCACCCACGCGCAGGCCGCGCGCGTTGTAACGACCCGACGCGTCGGTGGTGGCACGCGAAACGGTGCCCGACTCGGTGTGGGTGATGGTGACTTCAGCGCCAGCGACAGGCTGGCCTGCAGAGGACATCACCTGGCCGCCGACACCGGCAGAGGTGCTCTGGGCGAAGGCGGGAGCGGCGGCGAGCGCAGCCACGAGACCAAGGGTGAGCTTGGACATCCGGAGTGGGTGGGTCATTTTTCGGTAGCCTCGATGCGAGTTGGCGATGGCGGAAAAAAAGCGCATCCAAACAGCCCTGCGGGTGGCTGGTCGGACATTTATCTGGGGTTCCCTACCGCTTGGCTGAAGGAAGCCACAACGGTTAACACTAGATTAACACGCTACGCCATCAATGTGACGGTTGTGCGACAAACGGCACCCGATCGCAACGCAATCGTGACGGGTTCTTCACTCCGCCTTTCCCTAGCACTCACTCGGCCGGGGACGCCCCGCTGGCATCGAGAATCCGGCCGCGCCAGGTGGCGCCAGCACCGGACAACAGGGTCACGGCCGCAGCGGCGGCGGCCTCCGGGCCTTGGGCGGCCGGGTCCTGGTCGACGGAATACGCCCGGGCCCGCAGGGCTGTGCGCAGCGGGCCGGGGTACAGGCCACTGACCCGTACCGGGCTGCGGCCGAGTTCGTCGTGCAGGCTGGCGATCAGGCCACGCAGGCCATGCTGGGCCACACCGTAACCGCCCCAGTAAGCCTGCCCGACCCGGTCGGGGGCATCGACCGCAAACACCAGCGCCGCATCTTCGCGCTGCCGCAGCAGTGGCAGGCAGGCCTGGGCCAGCCAGGCCGGCGCGGTCAAGGTAACGTGCACCGCGCGGGCGAAACTGGCTGGGTCAGCCAGCTCGAACGGGGTCAGGCCCGGGAAGTGGGCGGCACAGACCAGCAGGCCGTCCAGCCGCCCCAGCTCGCGCTGCAGGGCCTGGGCCAGCTCGGCATAGTCGTCGGGGCCTGCGCCTTCCAGGTCCAACGGGTACAGCAGGGGTTCCGGGCCGACCGCCTGGACCTGGGCGTAGACACGGTCCAGGCGCCGCGGCTTGCGGCCCAGCAGGACCACGGTGGCCCCAGCGGCTGCAGCAGCCACTGCCGCAGCACTGCCCAGCCCACCACCGGCACCGGCGACCAGTACCACGCGATCCTGCAACGGGCGGCCATCGAGCGCCCCGTCGGTCGGTGACGTCGATGGCCAGGCACTCATCCCTGGGTCGCCTCTTCGACGATGCGCTTGAGCTCGCCGGCTTCGAACAGCTCCAGCACGATGTCACAGCCGCCGATCAATTCACCGTTGATGAACAGCTGCGGGAAGGTCGGCAGGTTGGAAAAGCGCGGCAGGTTGGCGCGGATCTCGGGCTCTTCCAGCACGTTGACGGTGCGCAGGGTGACCGCGCCGGCCGCCATCAATGCCTGTACGGCGCGGCTGGAGAAGCCGCACATCGGGTATTGCGGGGTGCCCTTCATGAACAGCACGAGCGGGTAACGATCGACCTCGGCCTGGATTTGCTGCATTACCGCCACAACCACACTCCTTGCTTCGCCGGACAAACCGACCGTGATGGTCGGCTAGACTGCCCACGGTAGCCGCCATTGTAAGCGGATGGAACCGGCTGCCGCCGCCCCCTGGCCACGAACCTGTCCATGCCTGTCGAATTGCCTGCCCTGCCCTACCTTCCCGGCTCCCTGCAGCCGCACCTGTCCGCACAGACCGTGGAACTGCATCACGGCCGCCACCATCGCGCCTACGTGGATGCCGTCAACGCCGGCATCCTCGGCACCGAGTGGGAGGAAGCGTCACTGGAAGAGATCGTCCGCCACGCCCAGGGCACGCTGTTCGATGCCGCCGCACAGGCCTGGAACCATGGCTTCTACTGGCAGTGCCTGCGCCCGCGCGGCGGCGGTGAGCCGCAGGGGCGGCTGGGCGAGCTGGTCAAGCGCCAGTTCGGCGACGTGCAGCGCCTGCGCGAGGAATTCAACCGCACCGCACTGGGCCTGTTCGGCTCGGGCTGGGTGTGGCTGGTGCAGCATCCGGGCGGGCAGCTGGGCCTGCAGGCCACCCGCAACGCCGGCACGCCATTGACCGGCGAAAGCACCCCGCTCCTGTGCTGCGACGTATGGGAGCACGCTTACTACACCGACTACCAGAATGATCGCGCGCGCTACTTGGACGCGTTCTGGCAGATGGTCAACTGGGAATTCGCCGAAAGCCAGCTGCGCTGAGGCAGCGGCTCCGCCACGGGGTAGTGCCGGCCGCTGGCCGGCATCCCCATACGCGCACGAGCATACCCGATCCGCCCGCCAGCGGCCGGCACTACCGGGAAACAGTACGGAGCTTCACGCGCTCTCGTGCGCGGCCACCGCGTCCATCACCCGTGCCGAGTACACCAGTGCGGCGCCTGCATTGAGCGACACTGCCACGCCCAGCGCCTCGGCGATTTCCTCGCGGCTGGCGCCGTGCTTCAGCGCTGCATCCACATGCACGGTAATGCAGCCGTCGCAGCGGGTGGTCACTGCCACGGCCAGCGCGATCAGCTCGCGGGTCTTGGCATCCAGGTGGTTGGTCTGCGCGCCGGCATTGGCCAGGGTGGCATAGCCCTTGACCGTATCCGGCGAGAGCTTGCCGATCTCGCCGATGCGGCCCTTCAGTTCCTTGCGGTAGGCATTCCAGTCGAGCATGGTCGTGACTCCTGTGAAAGGAGCTCCACGCTACCACCGGGAATGTTGCGCCGATGCCTGCACCGGCGCGCCACATCGTTGCATTGCCGGCCAGCGGCCGGCACTACCGGGTTCAGCGGTTGCGCAGCGCGTGTACCGCCGGCGCCACCTGGGCCTGGCGACCCAGCTCCAGACCCACCTGGTCCAGTGCATCGGCCAGTGCATCAGCAGCATCATCGCGCAGCGTGGCATGACCGACCTTGCGGCCCTCACGCGGCTCCTTGCCGTAGTCGTGCCAGTGGCCGCTGGCCTGGGCCAGCACCGGCGCCGGGTCCGGCATCGCGCCCAGCCAGTTCAGCATGCAGGCATGGCCGAGCATGCGGGTGCTGCCCAGGGGCAGGCCCAGCACGGCGCGCAGGTGATTCTCGAACTGCGAGGTCTCGCTGCCTTCGATGGTCCAGTGGCCGGAGTTGTGCACGCGCGGCGCCATCTCGTTGGCCAACAGCTCGCCATCGCGGCAGAACAGCTCCAGCGCGAACACGCCGACATACTGCAGGTGCTCGGCGACGCGACGGGCATAGCCGATCGCGGCCTCGTGCTCGGCGGCCGACAACACGGCCGGCGCCACGCTGGCCGACAGCACGCCGTCGACGTGCCAGTTGCCGGTGACCGGCCAGGCCTCGAAGCTGCCATCGCGGCCACGCACGGCAACCACGCTGACCTCCCGCTGGAAGGCCACGAAGCCCTCCAGGATCAGACCAGTACGCTCGACCTGCGCACCCAGCGCATCCCATGCGGCATCGATGTCGGCCTCGCTGCGCAGGCGGAACTGACCCTTGCCGTCGTAACCGAGGCGGCGGGTCTTGAGGATGCACGGCAGACCGAACTCGGCAGCCTTCGCCGCCAACTCGTCACGGCTGCGGATGTCAGCGAAGGCCGGCAGCGGAATGCCCAGCTGCTGGAACAAGGTCTTCTCGCTCAACCGGTCCTGGGCCACGGCCAGTGCGGCCGGCGGCGGGTAGACCGGCACGCGGTCGGCCAGGAACTGCGCGCTGTCGGCCGGCACGTTCTCGAAATCGAACGTGACCACGTCGACCTTGGCCGCGAAATCCGCCAGCGCCTGACGGTCATCGAAGGCACCGACGGTGAGCGGCGCCAGCGGGCCGCTGCAGGCGTCGGCTGCGGGGTCGTACAGTTCGAAGCGCAATCCCAGCGGCGCACCGGCCAGTACCATCATGCGGGCGAGCTGGCCGCCACCCAGGATGCCTACGGTCAGGCTCATTGGCGTGGATCGTCGTGGGCCATCACGTCTTCGGTCTGGCGTGCGCGGAACGCGTCGAGCGCCTGGCCGATCGCCGGCTGGTCACTGGCCAGCATTGCGGCGGCGAACAGCGCGGCGTTGGAGGCGCCGGCATTGCCGATGGCGAAGGTGGCGACCGGGATGCCGGCCGGCATCTGCACGATCGACAGCAGCGAATCCATGCCGTTGAGGGCCTTGGACTGCACCGGCACGCCCAGCACCGGCACGGCGGTCTTGGCGGCGATCATGCCCGGCAGGTGCGCGGCCCCGCCGGCACCGGCGATGATCGCGCGCAGGCCACGCGGGCCCGCCTGCTCGGCGTAACTGAACAACACATCCGGCGTCCGATGCGCGGACACTACCTTCACTTCGAACGGAACACCCAGAGCTTCAAGCTTCTGGGCGGCGTGCTGCATGGTTTCCCAGTCGGAACGGGAACCCATGACGATGCCGACAAGCGGCGCGATCGGGTTGGGGGTCATTGGCCGTCACCTGCCTTAAAGACGTATTCTAGCCATCTTCCACGCAAGACGAAGAACCATGGATCGCAAGCTGCTCGACCTGCTGGTGTCGCCGGACACCCGCCAGCCCCTGTCCCTGCTGGATGGCAAGGGCCTGGAAGCCCTCAACAAGGCCATTTCCGCCGGCGCGGTGAACAAGGCCGATGGCAACCCGCTGGCGCAGCCGCTGCGCGAAGCGCTGGTCACCCGCGACCGCAAGCAGGTGTTCCGCGTTGACGACGGCATCCCGGTGCTGCTGGCCGAGGAAGCCATCTCGACCGCCCAGATCGCCGACTTCCCGGCCGCATGAGCGCGCTGCCGACGCCGGATGCGGCCGTTGTCGCCGCCGATGTCGCGCGTGCGCTGGCCGAGGACCTGGGCAGCGGCGACGTCACCGCCGCCCTGCTGCCCGACCAGGCCGACAGCGCCTACCTGCTGTGCAAGCAGGACGGGGTGATCGCCGGCCGCCCCTGGTTCGACGCCACCCATCGCGCGCTCGACCCGGACGTGCGCATCGAATGGCATGTCTCCGAGGGCGACACGGTCACCGCCGGCACCGTACTGGCGCTGCTGCACGGGCGCAGCCGCAGCCTGGTGAGCGCCGAGCGCACTTCGCTGAACTTCCTGCAGACGCTGTCCGGCACCGCCACGACCACCGCGCGCTACGTGGCGGCCGTGGCCGGCACCGGCACGCGCATCCTCGACACCCGCAAGACCCTGCCCGGCCTGCGCCTGGCGCAGAAGTACGCGGTGCGCTGCGGCGGTGGAGAGAACCATCGTTTCGGCCTGTACGACACGGTGATGCTGAAGGAAAACCACATCCGCGCTGCCGGTTCACTGGCCGCAGCCGTGGCTGCCGCACGCCGGCAATGGCCTGGGTTGCCGCTGGTGGTCGAGGTCGAGGATCTTGCGCAGCTGCGCCAGGCGCTGGAAGCTGGTTGCGAACGCATCCTGCTGGATGACTTCAGCCCCGACCTGCGCCGCGAGGCGGTGCGCATCACGGCGGGCCGCATTCCGCTGGAAGTGTCCGGCAGCGTGGGCCTGGGTGGCCTGCGTTCGATCGCCGAGGACGGCGTGGACTGCATCTCCATTGGCGGCCTGACAAAGCACGTGCAGGCGATTGATCTGTCGCTGAAGCTGGGCCCGCCGCCGGGCTGAGGCCTGACCCGGTTCTCACACCCGGCGTTCACGACAGCGCTGCGACGCTGCGGTCATCCCCCACAGGAGCCGCGCATGCGCCGGATGCTCTTGCCTGCCTGCCTGCTGCTGGCCGCAGCCCCCTTGTCCGCAGCGGCCGCCGAAGCCTGCGATGTGCCGCCCCGCTTCGGCCTGAGCCCGTTGGCGGTGGCCATCCGCAATACCGCCTGCAACGAGCACCGGCTGTGGTTCCGGCCCTTCATTGATCGCGATGGCCGCGCCGCCAGCCTCAGTGTCACCGAGGCCGAAAGCGATCACCTGGCCGACAACGGCCTGATCGCCTGGCAGCGCGTGGCCGGCTACTGGCGCAACAGCGGCACGCTCAACGCAATGGGCAGCATCGCCGGCGCCAGCAGCTGCCTGGCACCGCTGGGTACGCGCTACACCGACAGCGACTGCCGCGCCTTCCTGGTCGACAACCCGTGGTCAGCCGCGTTCATTTCCTGGGTGATGGTGCAGTCCGGCGTTCCTGGCTTCAACACCTCGCCACGCCACATCGACTACATCCGTGGCGCGTACCAGGGCGGCCCCTCGGGCGTGCCGTACCGGTTGGTCGATCCCGCGTCCGCAAAACCCGCACCGGGCGACCTGCTGTGCTTCCTGCGCGACCGCAGCACCACGCTCAGCTACAGCGGGCTGGTGCAGGCACTGGGCAATGGCTCGGTGGGCCACTGGAAATCACATTGCGAAGTGGTGGTAGCGGCCAATCTTGGCGGCGACCAGACCCTGTACCTGGTCGGTGGCAACGTGATGAACACCGTGGCGATGCGGTTGCTGCCGCTGGACCGCACCGGGCTGATCAAGCTGCCGCCCGCGCGCGAACGCAACAGCACCGGCATCGACCCCAGCTGCACGCCGGGCCGCGAGGACGAATGCAGCTTCAACCGGCAGGACTGGGCAGCGCTGCTGCAGTTGATCGCCACATCACCGCTGGTGATGCCCTCTCCCACTGCGACGCCGATGCAGCCCGCCCCAACACCGCAACCGGTCATCGTGCCCGCGCAACCGGTATCCAGCGAACCGCAGCCGCGGCGGTGAATCCAGCGCTTGATCCAGCGCACGTTCGCCGCCATCTTTGCGGAATCGACCTCTGACGGCTGACGCCATGCCCACCCTGCTGCTGTTGCTGATTGCCGGCGGAATCATCTACTTCTTCTGGAACGCTGCGCGTTCGGCCGCCGAGCGCGCGGTCGAGCTGGGACGCAATGCCTGCCGCGCAGCCGACGTGCAATGGCTGGACCAGGCGGTGCATGCCACCGGCCTGCGCCTGTCGCGCGGCGAGGATGGCCGGCTCGGTTTCGAGCGCACGTTCAAGTTCGAGTATTCCTACGATGGCATCGATCGCCACGTGGGCCGCATGGTGCTGCGCGGCGACCAGTTGATCTCGTTCACTGGCCCGGGCGCGGCGCGGATCAGCCAGATCCGGCCGGATGCGGAGGATGCCGAGGATGTCTAAGGGCTTTGAGTGCCGACCAACGGTCGGCACCCGCCGGTAAATCCTGTAAAGGAAAACGCCGCCCATCGGGGCGGCGTCAGAGGGATTACTTGACCACGCGCAGGTTCGGGCGACCCTTGGGCGGCGGACTGGCCGGCGGGGTATCGTCCGGCGGCGTGCCTTCCTCGTGCAGCAGTTCGTCGCTGGTCGGCGCAGTTTCGCTGCCCGGAATGTCATCCGGCAGTGCCATGCCCTGCCCGGTCTCGCGGGCATAGACGGCCAGCACGGCACTGATCGGCACCTGCACCGGGTAGCTGGTGCCGGAGAAGCGCGCCGAGAAGCTCACCATCTCGTTGTCGATCATCAGCCGCACGACAGCGCGTTCGGCGATGTTGAGCACAACCCGGCCATCCTTGACCGCCGAAGGCGGGACCTGCACGCCGGGGACGCCGGCGTCGACCAGGATGTGCGGAGTCAGCTGGTTGTCGTTGATCCATTCCACCAGCGCCCGCAGCAGGTACGGGCGGTGGCTGGTCATGTGGAAGAAGTCTTCGGTCATGCGTGAAGTGTACGCGCCCGGCGCCCCGCCGGGGCAGATCGTCTGCACGCCGGTCGGCGTGCAGACGGGTAAAGCAAGACGGGATCAGCCCGGCAGATCGCGCAGCTTCTTTTCCTGGTCGGTCAGGCTGCGGACAAAACCCGGATGGCGGAAGATGCGGTTGCCGTAGTCTTCAATCGCCTTGCCGTCCTTCGGCAGCGGCACATCCAGCGACTGCAGGCGCCAGATGATCGGCGCCATCGCGCAGTCGGCCAGGCTCATTTCCGGGTTGAGGAAGAACTTGCTGGCCTTGAACAGCGGCAGCGAGGCCGTCAGCAGTTCTTTCAGGCGCTTGCGACCGGCCTCGGCCTGGGTCTTGTTGCCCAGCTGGATGGCCTGCACCTGCGGCACCCAGTCGTGCTCGATGCGCAGCATGGCCAACCGGATGCGGGCACGCGACAGCGGATCGACCGGCATCAGCGGCGGATGCGGATAGCGCTCATCGAGGTATTCGCTGACCACCGACGCGGCGTAAAGCACCAGTTCGCGTTCGACCAGGGTCGGCACCGAGTGGTACGGATTGAGGTCGATCAGGTCTTCAGGCGGGTTCTGTGGATCGACCGGAACGAAGTCGAAGGTCACACCCTTGGCCGCCAGCACCAAGCGTACACGGTGGCACAGTACGTCGTCGTTCGAGGAAAACAGCGTCAGTGTATTGCGCATGCGTACGCTCGCCGCCATCAAAGGCTCTCCCACGACAGGAGACCGCCTGCCGCATCGGCGCCGCCGGCACCGTGCCAGCGATCGACTCCTCCCCGAGTGTGCAACCGACCATCACAAAAGCCAATAGGCCCGTGTGATGGTCGGCGGCAGATTCAGTGAACGTCCTTCCAGTATTCCTTCTTCAGCAGGTACAGCAGGAAGGTCAGCAGGGCCAGGAACAGGATCACCCACACGCCCAGCTGCTGGCGCTTGAGCGCGGCCGGTTCGCCGGCGTATTCGAGGAAGTTGGTGATGTCACGCACGGCCTGGTCGTACTGTCCGGCATCGACGTTGCCTGGCGTTTCCAGGCGCAGGCCGGTCACCGGCGGGTCCATGCCCGGCGCCTCCGGCTTGCCATGCACGGCATGCTGCAGGCCCTGCATTTCCCACAGCGGGTTGGGCATGGACGCGTTGGCGAACAGCGCGTTGTTCCAGCCCAGCGGCCGGCTGCTGTCCAGGTAGAACGACTTGAGGTAGGTGTAGACCCAGTCACTACCGCGCACGCGCGCGATCAGGCTGAGGTCCGGCGGCATCTTGCCGAACCACTTCTCGGCATTCTCCTTGGGCATCGCCACCGGAATCGGGTCACCGATCGCCGAGCCGGTGAAGTTGAGGTTGTTCATCACCTCTTCCTCGGTCAGGCCCAGATCCTGCGCCATCCGCGAATAGCGCAGGTACTTCAGCGCATGGCAGCCGGAGCAGTAGTTCATGTACAGCTGCGCGCCGCGCTGCAGCGAGGCGCGGTCACCGAGATCGTTGCCGGCCTGCAGCAGCTTGGTGCCGCCCTCGGCGGCGGAGGCCAGGAAACTGCCCAGCATCAAGGCGGCCGTCAGGGCCAGCCGGACCATCCAGCGTTCAGTCATGGGTGGTCACCCTCTCCGGTACCGGCTTGGTCCTGTCCAACCTTGTCCATAGCGGCATGGTGATGAAGAACGCGAAGTACAGGAAGGTCAGCACCCGCCCGATGTAGGTCTCGTGCACGTCGGTGCCTGGGCCGGAACCGATCACGCCCAGCCAGACGAAGCACACCGCCAGTACGCCCAGCATCACCTTCGAGATCCAGCCGCGGTAGCGCACCGATTTCACCTTCGCCTTGTCCAGCCACGGCACCAGGAACAGGATCGCGATGGCCGAAAACATCACCAGCACGCCGCCCAGCTTGTTCGGCACCACGCGCAACATCGCGTAGTACGGCGTGTAGTACCAGACCGGCTTGATGTGCTCCGGGGTCACCAGGCGGTTGGCCTCGGTGAAGTTGTCGTGCTCCAGGAACAGGCCGCCGAAACCGGGCGCGAAGAAGATGATGAAGGCGGCGATGATCAGCAGGAAGCCGGCGCCGACGCCATCCTTGAGCGTGTAATAGGGATGGAACGGAATGCCGTCGGCCGGGGCGTTCGGCGACCAGCGGTTGCCCTTCGGCCCCTTCTTGATCTCCACGCCGTCTGGGTTGTTCGACCCCACTTCGTGCAGCGCGCCCAGGTGCAGCACCACCAGCAGCAACAGCACCAGCGGCAATGCGATGACATGCAGCGCGAAGAAGCGGTTGAGCGTGGCGTCGCTGGGCAGGTAGTCGCCCATGATCCATTCGGTCAGGCCGTTGCCGATCACCGGTATCGCGCCGAACAGCGAGATGATCACCTTGGCGCCCCAGAACGACATCTGGCCCCACGGCAGCACGTAGCCCATGAACGCTTCGGCCATCAGCACCAGGTAGATCAGCATGCCCAGGATCCACACCAGCTCGCGCGGCTTCTGGTAACTGCCGTACAGCAGGCCGCGGAACATGTGCAGGTAGACCACGATGAAGAACAGCGAGGCCCCGGTGGAGTGCATGTAGCGGATCAACCAGCCCCACTCCACATCACGCATGATGTATTCGATGGAACCGAACGCCTCGGCGGCGTTGGTCTTGTAGTGCATCGTCAGGAAGATGCCGGTGACGATCTGGTTGACCAGCACCAGCAGCGCCAGCGAACCGAAGTAGTACCAGATGTTGAAGTTCTTCGGCGCGTAGTACTCGCTGACGTGCTTGCGGTACACCGGCATCAGGCCCGGTGCCCGGGCATTGACCCAGTCGGCCACGCCGCTGGCGGTACGGCTGAGGATATTGGCCATCAGGCAGCCCCCTGCGGATCGACACCGATGATGATGGTGTTGTCGTCCTGGTAGTGGTGCGCGGGCACCTTCAGGTTGATCGGCGCCGGCACGTCCTTGAAGACGCGGCCGGACATATCGAAGCGCGACTTGTGGCAGGGGCAGAAGTAGCCGCCCTTCCACTGCGGGTCGTAGGGTTCAGGCCGGATCTCGGCGACCATTTCCGGCGAGCAGCCCAGGTGCGTGCACAGGCCGACCAGCACGGAGATGTCCGGCTTGATCGAGCGCAGCTCGGGGTTCTGCTTCAGCACGTACTCCGGCTGCTGGTCCTTCTCGCCGGACTCGGGGTCCTTGAGACGGCCGTCCAGCCCGTGCAGCGCATCGAGGATCGCCTTGGACCGTTTGACGATCCAGATCGGCTGGCCACGCCATTCCACGATCAGGCGTTGGCCTTCCTGCAGGGCGCTGATGTCGGCCACCACCGGTGCGCCGGCAAGCTTGGCGCGGGCACTGGGGTTCCAGGATTTGATGAAAGGAACTGCGGTGAATCCGACGCCGACGGCGCCCACCACGGCTGTGGTGGCAGAAAGAAAACGCCGACGTCCGGTGTTGACTGGATCGTGTACCCCATCGTTGGCCATCCGGCACTCCGATATTGATTAGGTAGCTTTAAGGCTGCCAGCGGATCCGGTGGGGGCCAGAGCCGCATTGAATCACGGTCGAGTGTAGCGGAACCGTCGCGCGCCACACAACGCATTGCAACAACATTGATTGCGGGGTTGCCGGCCAGCGGCCGGTCGGTACCGGCCATTGCCCAGGGGTTGCCGGCCAGCGGCCGGCACTACTGGTGCGTCAATGCGGTGCGGTAACGCTCGGCCAGCTGCCCGACCCGGCGCACGTAGTACTGGGTTTCGCTGTAGGGCGGTACGCCACCATGGCGGTCGACCGCGCCTTCGCCGGCGTTGTAGCCCGCCGCCGCCAGAGTCAGATCGCCATTGAAGCGCTTCAACAACCACGCAAGATACTGCACGCCGCCACGGATGTTCTGCCCGGCATCGTAGGAATCACTGACCCCGAAGCGGGCAGCGGTCGGCGGCATCAGCTGCATCAGGCCCTGCGCACCCGCGCGGCTGAGCGCGGTCGGGTTGTAGGCCGACTCGGCGTGGATGATCGCGCGCACCACAGCCTCTTCCACGCCGAACTCGCGCGCGGCCGAGGTGATCTCGGCCTGGAAGGCCGAGGTGTTCAGGCGCACGGTGCCGAAGTCCACGCGTGGATTGACCCCGCACGCGTAGCAGCGCTCCATGAAACTGTAGCGGATGGTCCGCACCGGGCCGAGATTGGCGACCTGGGTCGGGCGCGCACTGGTGTAGTGGCGCACGCCGTCCTTCATGAAGGAATAGACCTGGCCGCTGACCATGCGTCCGGCGCGCAGGGCGACCGGCTGTGCTGGAGCAGCTGCGGGTGCGGATGCGGGTACGGACGCAGGTGCGACCGTTGCCGGCGTTGCGGCGCTGGCGGCAACGGCCACCGGATTGCGTTCGATGCTGGCCACTGCGGTCGGCGTCGGCCTTGGCGCGGCCACCACCGGGCGCGGCGCCGGACGGGGGTCGCGGCTGTAGCTGATGGTACTGCAGCGCGCACCCGCCACCCGCTTGCTCACATAACTGGTGACGCCGTCAGGGCCCTGGCACTTGTACAGGGTTCCGGCGCTGGCCGGCGCAGCGGTCAGCGCAGCGATGATGATCGCCGTTGTCCCCAGTATCCCCTTCATGGCGGCGAGTGTCCCAGCTTCGCCGGGGCTTGCCAAGCGATGTGGCTCAGCCTGTGACCGGCGGCACAGCCAGCACCTGGCCCAGCCCGGCCAGGCGCTGGGCCAGTTCGTCGCGCAGGCCTGGCGGCGTGGTCCACAGCGCCACCGGCACGCGGTCCAGGCTCAGGATCTGCGCCAGCATCATGCCCCGGCTCTCAGCACCCATGCGCAGCAGGCAGTGCTCGGCGCCGTCCGCCTCCAGCACCCCGCACCAGGGCGGAATGCGCCCTTCCAGCTCGGCGCGGCTGCCGGCCAGGCGCAGGATCGCCTGCAGCGCGAACGGGGCCTGGCTGACTGCCTGCCGCACCATTACATCCGGCGGCGCCGGGGTGCGCCGGTGCATGCCCGGCTCGGAGCACTCACGCACCTCGCCCATCCGGTCCACGCGCAGGGTGCGCCAGTCCTGCCGGCCCAGATCCCAGGCCAGCAGGTACCAGCGCCGCCCGTAGTTGACCAGGTGCTGGGCCTCGACCTCGCGCTGGGTCACCGCGTCCTGCGCACTACGGTACTCGAAGGCCAGCCGCGCCGCCTGCCGGCAATGCAGGGCCAGCCGGCCCAGCAGGCGTGCATCGGTTGACGGAAGATCGGACAGGGTAGCCGTCGCTGCATGCACCTCGCCTGCCTGCTGGCGACGGCGGGCCGGCACCAGCGGGTCGAGCTTGGACAGCAGGCCACGCGCGGTGTCGTCGATCCCGGCGACGGTGGCCGAGGCCGCACGCAGCGCGATGGCCAGGGTGGTCGCCTCCTCCTCGTCCAGCAGCATCGGCAACACCGGCGCGCCGGACCCCAGCTGGTAGCCGCCACCAACGCCGGCCGAGGCCTGTACCGGGTAACCCAGCTCGCGCAGGCGCTCGATGTCACGGCGGATGCTGCGCCGGTCCACGCCCATGCGCTCGGCCAACTCGGCCCCGGACCACTGGCGACGGGCCTGCAGCAGGGCGATCAGGCGCAACAGTCGATGGGCGGTATGGCGCATGAAGGATCGAGGACAGAAGTCGTCCGCAATAGTGCCCCAGGATGAGCTCCAGTTCACCACCCACCGCAAGGAGCAATGCCATGACATCCCGCCAGATCACCCTGTACCACGCCGCCCGTTCACGCTCGAGCGGCGCCGTGGCCCTGCTCGAAGCGCTGGGTGCCGACTACCGCATGCAGGTGCTGGACCTGAAGGCCGGCGCCAACCTGGCCCCGGCCTACCTGGCCATCAACCCGATGGGCAAGGTGCCGGCCATCGTCCACAACGGCGCACTGGTGACCGAGCAGGTGGCGATTTACCTGTACCTGGCCGACCTGTACCCGGAAGCCGGGCTGGCCCCGCCGATCGGCGACGCCCTGCGCGGCCCCTACCTGCGCTGGATGGCCTTCTACGGCGCCTGTTTCGAGCCGGCGATGATCGACAAGGCGATGCATCGCGAGCCGCCGCCGCGCCTGATGTCGCCCTACAACGACGCGGAGACGGTGCTGCAGGTGATCGAAGCCCAGCTGGCGCAGGGGCCGTACCTGCTCGGCGAGACGATGAGCGCCGCCGACGTGCTGTGGGGCAATGCGCTGGCCTGGACCACCGCCTTTGGCCTGGTGCAGCCGGCGCCGGCCACGGCTGATTACATTGCACGGATGAGTGCGATGACCGCTTTCGACCGTTCGCGGCAGATCGATGCGGAGCTGGCAGCGGCCTGAGGCATGCCGACGGGCGCGGCCGGGCGCTACCGGGGGGACCCGGAATTCCAGTAGATCCACGCCATGCGTGCATGACCCGCCCGCCGTGCCTGCGGGACGGAAAGCAGCCAGGCATGGCCTGGCTCTACTGGGCCGGCGCGCGCGCTGGGATGCGGGTAGAATTGCCCGCTTTCCCGCCACCCGAATGGATTAAGCGCCATGACCGGGACGCCAGACGTCTTTCCGCCCGCCACGCCGGGCGGTACCCCGCTCGTTGCCCTGCCCGCCGGTCCGCGCAAGCCCGACCAGGTGAAAGGCAAGCTGTACATCAAGACCCACGGTTGCCAGATGAACGAGTACGACTCGGCCAAGATGGCCGACGTGCTTGCCGCCAGCGATGGGCTGGAACTGACCGACAGCCCGGACGACGCCGACGTCATCCTGGTCAATACCTGCTCCATCCGCGAGAAGGCGCAGGAGAAGGTGTTCAGCCAGCTGGGCGTGTGGAAGGGACTGAAGAACAAGGGCCGCGAGGTCATCATCGGCGTGGGCGGCTGCGTCGCTTCGCAGGAAGGCGAAGCGATCATCAAGCGCGCGCCGTTCGTCGACCTGGTGTTCGGCCCGCAGACCCTGCACCGCCTGCCGGAACTGATCCGTGCACGGCGCGAGCAGAAGCGCCCGCAGGTGGACATCAGCTTCCCCGAGATCGAGAAGTTCGACCGCCTGCCGGAACCGCGCGCCGAAGGCGCTTCGGCCTTCGTCTCGATCATGGAAGGTTGTTCCAAGTACTGCTCGTTCTGCGTGGTGCCCTACACCCGCGGTACCGAAGTCAGCCGCCCGTTCGAGGACGTGGTGGTGGAGGTGGCGCAGCTGGCTGCACAGGGCGTGCGTGAGATCAACCTGCTCGGCCAGAACGTCAACGCCTACCGTGGGCCCTATGGGGACGGCGAGTTCGCCGACCTCGGCCTGCTGATCCGCACCATCGCCGAGATCGATGGCGTCGGCCGCATCCGCTTCACCACCTCGCATCCGCTGGAGTTCAGCGATTCGCTGATCGACGCGTTCCGCGACGTGCCGCAGCTGGCCAACTTCCTGCACCTGCCGGTACAAGCAGGCAGCGACCGCGTGCTGTCGGCGATGAAGCGTGGCTACACCGCACTGGAATTCAAGTCGAAGATCCGCAAGCTGCGCGCGGTGCGCCCGGACATCTCGATCAGCTCGGACTTCATCGTCGGCTTCCCCGGCGAGACCGATGCCGATTTCGAGAAGACCATGAAGCTGATCGAGGACATCGGCTTCGACCACAGCTTCTCCTTCATCTATTCGCGTCGCCCGGGTACACCGGCTGCGGATCTGGAGGACACGATCAGCGATGCCGAGAAGCACGCGCGCCTGTCGCGCCTGCAGGAACGCATCAATGCGCACGCTGCCGGCATTTCCGAAAAGATGGTCGGTACCGTGCAGACGGTGCTGGTGGAAGGTCCTTCGCGGAAGAACCCGAACGAACTGACCGGCAAAACCGAGAACATGCGTTCGGTGAATTTCCCGGCGCCGGCACGATTGATCGGCCAGTTCGTGGACGTGGTGATCACCGAAGCGCTGACCAATTCGCTGCGCGCGCGGGTGGTGGCGGAATAAGGTTAGGGTGTGCCGACCAACGATCGGCACCCACCGGAGTTGATGCCGGCCAGCGGCCGGCACTACCGGATGGCATGCCTCAATCCAATCGCTTGCGGAAACGCAGGATCGCCAGAGTCATCATCACCACGATGAAGGCCAGCAGCGCCAGTGCATCGTGCCACAGCTCCCACAGCGAGGCGCCGCGCAGCATGATGCCGCGCACCAGGCGCAGGAAGTGGGTCAGCGGCAGCACTTCGGCCAGCCACTGCACCGGCCGTGGCATGCCGGCGAACGGGAACATGAAGCCCGACAACAGGATCGACGGCAGGAACAGGAACAGCGTCATCTGCATCGCCTGGAACTGCGAGCGCGCACGCGTTGAGATCAGCAGGCCCAGCGCCAGGTTGGCCAGCACCAGCAGCACCGCGGCCAGATAGATGTCCAGCAGGCTGCCGCGGATCGGCACCTGGAACAGCCAGGTGCCCAGCACCAATACCAGCGTGGTCTGCAGCAGACCGATGGCCGCATAGGGCAGCACCTTGCCGACCATCAGTTCGCTGCGCGACACCGGTGTGGCGATCAGCAGTTCCATGTTGCCGCGCTCGCGTTCGCGCACCACCGCTACGGCCGTGAACATCACCAGGGTCATGGTCAGGATCACCCCGATCAGGCCCGGCACGATGTTCACCGCCGAACGCCGCTGCGGGTTGTAGAAGCTGGTCACGCTGATCGGACCACCAGCGATGCTGCCTTCGCGCAGCGGCTGCGCGTTGCTGGTCGGACGCGTATCCAGCGGCACCTGTGCCAGCTGGATCGCTGCGCTCTGCACCACGGTGTCGCTGCCGTCGACCAGCACCTGTACCGCTTCGCGTCCATCGAAGCGACGACGCTCAAAGTCGGCCGGCACCACGATGCCGACACTGATTTCGCCACGGCGCAGCGCCTGCATCAGTTGATCGGGCGTGTACGCCTCGCTGCGCGGCGTGATCACGCCGGTGGCGACCATGTCCTGCACCAGCGCGCGTGACGCCGCGCTGTTGGCCTGGTCGGCGACACCGGCGTTGAGATGGCGCAGGTTGAGATTGATCGCGTAGCCGAACAGCAGCAGCTGCATCACCGGAATGCCGACGATCATCGCCAGCGTGATGCGGTCGCGGCGCAGCTGCCGCAGCTCCTTGAGCATGATCGCCCACAGGCGGCGCAGGTTCATGCCGCCGGCTCCCGGCCACGGCCGCGGGTGGCCGCCACGAACACGTCTTCCAGGTTCGGTGCCACCGCCTCGATGCGGGCCTGCGGATCGGCGCTGGCCAGCGCGCGCCGCAATGCGGCGGCGTCCGCGACATCCTCGCTGCACAATACCCGCAGCTGGGTGCCGATCTGCGCCACGCTCAGCACGCCGGGCAGCTCAGACAGTGCGCGGCTGGCCTGGCGCGGCTGCGTCGAGGTGACCTGCAGCGTGCGGCCGTCCAGCCGTGCACACAGTTCGGCCGGCGTGCCATCGGCCACCAGCGCGCCTCGATCGAGGATCGCCAGGCGGTGGCAACGCTCGGCCTCGTCCATGTAGTGGGTCGACACCAGCACCGTCGTACCGGCATCGGCCAGCTCGAACAAGGCCTCCCAGAAATCGCGGCGCGATTCCGGATCGACCGCACTGGTCGGCTCGTCCAGGAACAGCAGTTCGGGCGAATGCACCACGGCACCGGCCAGGGCCAGGCGCTGCTTCTGGCCACCACTGAGCGTGCCAGCCAGTTGTGGCTGGCGGTCCTGCAGCCGGTATTGCTGCAGCAGTTCGTCGACCCGCTGCCGGGCCTGTGCGCGCGGCAGGTCCTGGATGGCGGCGAGGAACTCCAGGTTCTCGCGCACCGACAGATCTTCATACAACGAGAAGCGCTGGGTCATGTAGCCGATGCGTCGGCGCAGCGCTTCGGCCTGCTCGGGAACCGCCAACCCCAGCACCTCGATCTGCCCTGCGCTGGGTTCCAGCAGGCCGCACAGCATGCGGATGGTGGTCGACTTGCCAGACCCGTTCGGGCCCAGAAAACCGTATACCTGTCCGCGCGGTACGGTCAGGTCGACGTTGTCCACGGCCAGCAGCTCGCCGAAGCGGCGGGTCAGGCCCCGCGCATGCACCGCGATGTCCGCACCGGTGTTCAGAAGCGCACCTGTACCGGAAGACCCGCTGGCAGTTTCTGCATGTCGCTGTTTCCGTCCACTTCAATCTCGGCCAGATAGCTCAGCCGTTCGACGTCATCGCCGGTCAGTGCGTAGTACGGCGTGAACGATGGTTCGCTACGGATTGCACGTACATGCCCCTTCAGCACGGTGTTGCCGCCTTCCAGCTGTATCTGCGCGGCCTGCCCGACCTTCACCTGCAGACGCAGCGGTTGCGGCAGGTAGACACGCGCATAGGGGCGCTCGCCGACCAGCATCACTGCCAGCGGCGCACCGATCGGTGCCTGGTCCCCTTGCCGGTAGGGCAATGCATCGACTACCCCGTCGCGCGGTGCACGCAACTGCAGCTTCTGCAGGTTCACGCTCTGTACCACCTGCTGTGCCCGTGCGGCATCGGCGGCCGCCTGGCCCTGGGCGATATCCTGCACACGGCTGCCGTGCACCCGCTCCAGCCAGGCCTGCTCGGCAGCACGCACGCTGGCCTCGGCATTGCCGGCGGCGGCGCGTGCTCGATCCAGTTCAGCGGCGGCAATCAAGTGCTGCTGTGCCAACGGCTGGACCCGTCGGTAATAGGCACTTGCTTCGGCAGCCTGTGCGCGCAACGCGGCCAGCTGTGCCTGTGCCTGCGCGATCCGCTCCTGGCGTGGGCCGATCTGCAGTTCTTCCAGCTGCGCCTGCGCACGCGCCGTATCAGCCTGCGCTGCGGCGAACTGCGCGTCTCCCCGCGCCGGGTCCAGCTGCATCAGCACGGTCCCGGCCTTGACCTGCTGGCCCTCGCGCACCTCCACCGTGGCGATCACTTCGGCCGCCGGTGCCGGCACCGTGATCCGGTCCCACTCCAGCGTGCCCAGCGCAGTCGGCGTTGACTGCCCACACCCCACCAGCAGGCCGATGCCCGCCAGTCCGATTCCACGCATCCCGTTGCCGATGCCCATGCCATCCCCTCCTGCGACGGCGACACGGTGCCATGTGCCCCGTGCACCCTCAATGATTCCAATCAGCCCTGACGGTTTTTTCACCACGCGTGGGCAAGCCTTTTGCTGCAAGGCTCCGCACCACCTATCCACAGGTTGATTCGGCATCATTCCACAACCGTTGTGGAAATCCGGCAGGACCCGGCGCTGTTGCTCGCCCGGCAACGAAACCTGCACTGCCATCACGATGAATGCCCCCCGTGCAGGCGCCCCGTGGCAGTGCTGCCGTAGCGACCGGCGACCATGACGCTTTTTTCACCAGGACCTCATGGGCCTTGTGGCACAAGCATTGCGAAGGTCTATCCACAGGTTTCCGCGTGCCCCGTCCACACCGGGTGTGGAAAACGCTGTATCGACCGTCTGCTGGCCGTGTGCCCCGCACGCGCGCTACCCTTGTCCTCCCTGAATACACTGCGGTGGAAGGCGTCCGCCCCACCCCAAGCAATGAAAAGCATCGATCATCGAGACTTCACCCTGTCGCCGGAAGACAACGAGCGACTGGCCAACCTGTGCGGCCCCTTCGACGGGCACCTGCGCCAGATCGAGCTGAAGCTCGGCGTGGAGATCGCAAATCGTGGCTTCGTGTTCCGCATCAGCGGCCCCAACGAAGCCATCGTCGAGGCGCAGAAGCTGGTTGAAGCGCTGTACGCCGAAGCCGGCGAAACGACCTTCGACAACCATGCCATCCACCTGCGCCTGGCGCAGGCCAATGTCGAGCAGATCGCCGAGCGCTCCTACGAAGCGCAGGAGGTTGCGATCAAGGTCAAGCGCGGCACGGTGCGCGGCCGCGGCGCCAACCAGGGCCGTTACCTGCACCAGATCGCCACCCACGACATCAACTTCGGCATCGGCCCGGCCGGCACCGGCAAGACTTTCCTGGCCGTGGCCAGCGCGGTCGAAGCCCTGAATGAATCGCGGGTGCAGCGCCTGATCCTGGTGCGCCCGGCGGTGGAGGCCGGCGAGAAGCTTGGCTTCCTGCCCGGCGACCTGAGCCAGAAGGTCGATCCCTACCTGCGACCGCTGTACGACGCCCTGTACGAGATGATGGGCGTGGAAAAGGTGGTCAAGCTGCTGGAGAAGAACGTCATCGAGATCGCGCCGCTGGCCTACATGCGCGGCCGCACGCTCAACGATGCGTTCGTGATCCTGGACGAAGCACAGAACACCACCATCGAGCAGATGAAGATGTTCCTGACCCGCCTGGGCTACGGTTCCACTGCGGTGGTCACCGGTGACCTGACCCAGACCGACCTGCCCAAGCACGTGAAGTCCGGCCTGCGCGACGCCATCGACGTGCTGCGTGAGGTCGAGGGCGTCAGCTTCACCTTCTTCGAATCCCGTGACGTGGTCCGCCACCCGCTGGTCGCGCGCATCGTGAGCGCGTACGACCGCCGCGACCTGCATCAGATCCAACCTGGAGCAACTCCATGACCCGTGGTCCCGTGCGATTGGACGTCGCCGTCAGCTATGCCCTGCCGCGCGCCGGCCTGCCGGCGGCAGTGAGCTTCCGCAAGTGGGTGGCCGCCGCGTTGAAGGGCCGCATCCGCGAGGCCGATCTGGCCATCCGCGTGGTCGATGCCAAGGAAGGACAGTCGTTGAACCGCCATTACCGCGGCAAGGACTACGCCACCAACGTGCTCAGCTTCCCGGCCGAAGTGCCCGAAGGCCTGCCCAAGGGCGTCAAGTTCCCGCTGCTGGGTGACCTGGTGATCTGTGCTCCGGTCGTGGCACGGGAGGCCGACGAACAGGGCAAGGCACTCAATGCCCATTACGCGCATCTGACCGTGCACGGCGTGCTGCACCTGCTCGGCTGGGACCACGAGGACGACAAGGAAGCCGAGGCGATGGAGCAGCTGGAGCGGGAAATCCTGGCCGAGCTGGGCATCGACGATCCATACGCGGGCGAGCGCTGAGCGGGCCACCGCCCGTCGCCAGGAACACGAGAGGAACAAGGATGACCTCGGGAAACGGCTCAATGATGTTTGTGATCGGCGCCACCTTGTTCGCCATGCTGCTGGTGCTGGGCGCGTATGCCGTGCGCCGCATCAGCGCCCACGAACCCAGCGGCAGGCACTGGCTGCTGCGCAGCCTGGCCCTGCTCTCGCCCGTGTGCCTGCTGGCCGGGCTGGCGATCGGCATGATCGGCCCGCACCTCAGCGGACGGTTGGAACCGGCCCATCTCCCCGGTCTGCTTGAAACGTCGATGGTGCTGACGCTGGTGGGTGCACTGACCCTTCCGCTCCTGTGGCGGATGATCGTGCACCGCCGCCTGGGCCGCTCCGTGAACGCACTCCCGTTCTTCCACGCCAGCCGTACCTCGCTGCTGGTGCTGTTCGTGCTGGCTGTGATCTACATGAAAGTGGCCAGGACCGCGGCAGTGGAACTGATGCCCTGGCTGACCAGCCCGGGCCTGTGGCCGGCGGTGGCGCGCATCGCGGGGCAATCGATGCAGGTCGCCATGCTTGCGGTCATGTTGACGCTCTCACTGATGGTCGTACGGCGGGCGATGACCGGTTTCCTGCGCCTTCTCAACGGGCTGTTCCGGCGCTCGCCGGGGCTATGATGGCGGCCCTTCGCCTGCGGAAACCGACCGTGTCACTGCGCTGCTGCCTGCCCCTGCTCTGTGCCCTCGCCGCTCCCTCCGCCTTCGCCACCAGCCTGGACCTGCCGGCCCTGATCGAATGCCGCCAGGGCGTGGCCGAGCAGGCCGCGCTGGCGCCGCTGCTGGCCGATCCGCTGAAGGCCGTGGCCCAGGGCCTGCAACCGCTGCCGCAGGGCAACCAGTTCATGAGCGAGTTCCGGCTGGCCAGCCCGATCACCGTCTTCGGCCAACAGACCGAGCGGGTGGCGGTGGCCGGCGCCAGCATCATGGCGGTGCTCGACCAGGCCGACCCACGCCCGCTGGCCAAACGGCTGGAATTGGAGACCGGCTACGACCAGGACGGCAAGTTCATGGCCGGCCGCGAACTGGTCAGCCGCGACGTGACCGACCCGAAGACCGGCGAGGCCCAGATCGAGTCGATCATCCTCAGCGTCTCCACCGTGGCCTCCCACCCCGGCAAGACCCTGGCCGGCTGCACCTACAGCCTGGACCTGCCCGAGGAGGAGCCGGCCCCGGCCGCCCCAACCCCGGCCACCGGCAGTCACTGACAGGCCGTCACATCCTGCTAGACTTGGGTCAACGCCCGGCCTGCCGGGTGCCTTTTTTCCAGAGATGTCAGAAGACGACAGTAGTAGCTCCCCTGCGGAGCACAGTGAAAAGAAGCGCGGCTGGCTTGAACGCCTGACCTCCGCCTTCTCCGGCGAACCCCATACCCGCGACGAGCTGGTCGCTGTCCTGCACACTGCGCAGGAAGAGGGTCTGATCGCCGCCGATACCCTGAAGATGATGGAAGGCGCCATTTCGGTGGCCGAGCTGACCGTGGGAGACGTGATGATTTCGCGCTCGCAGATGGTCTCGCTGCCGGTTGAAGCGCCCTTCCTGGAACTGATGAAGCAGGTGGTCGAATCCGGCCATTCGCGCTTCCCGGTACACGGCGAGAACAAGGACGACATCCTTGGCATCCTGTTGGCAAAGGACCTGCTGCGCGGCGTGGTTGCCGACAACGGCCCGGCCAACGTGCGCGAGCTGCTGCGCCCGGCGGTGCTGATCCCGGAAGCGAAGAAGCTCAACGTGCTGCTGAAGGAATTCCGCCTGTCGCGCAATCACATGGCCATCGTGGTGGACGAGTACGGCGGTGTCGCCGGCCTGGTCACCATCGAGGACGTGCTGGAACAGATCGTCGGCGAGATCGACGATGAGCATGACGAGGCTGAAGATCCCTCGGCGCAGATCGCCATCCAGTCCGACGGCCAGTACGTGGTCGACGCGCTGACCCCGATCGGCGACTTCAACGAGCGCTTCGGCGCGACGTTCTCCGACGAGGACTACGACACCATCGGCGGCCTGGTCACCGAGGCCGTGGGCCATCTGCCGGAAGTCGGTGACGAGCTGGCGCTGGATCGCTTCATGTTCCGCGTGGCCCGCGCCGATGCGCGCCGGGTACAGGCCTTCCACGTGACCGTGCTGCCGCCGGACGCGCAGGACGACGCTTGAAGCGCCGCGGCCTGATCCTCATGGTGTGGCTGGCACTGTGCGTGCTGGCCATGGCCCTGCCGCTGGCCGCCTTCGCGCAGCCGGTCGCAGCCACACCTGCCGTACCCGCGACCAACGCTGAAGCCCCTGCCCCGCGCATCGGCGTGGTGACCATGCAGCCGGGCACCGTGTTCTTCGAACGCTTCGGCCACGACGCCATCGTCGTGGTCGATCCGGTCAGCGGCGAGGCAACCTCGTACAACTTCGGCTACTTCGATCCGTCCGAGGACGATTTCATCAGCCGCTTCGCACGCGGCGACATGATGTATTACCTGGTGGCGCTGCCGTTGCAGCAGGACCTGTCCTACTACGACGAGTCCGGCCGTGGCGCCAGCGTGCAGTGGCTGGACCTGCGCCCGGACCAGGCGCGTGCGCTGGCCGCCGACCTGGCCGAGCGGGCCAAGCCGGAAAACGCGCGCTACCACTACGATTACTACACCGCCAACTGCGCCACGATGGTGCGCGACACGGTGGACAAGGCATTGGGTGGCGGCCTGCAGTCGCAGCTGTCGGGGCGCTCGCGCGGCAACACCTACCGCAGTGAATCGGTCCGCCTGGCGTCGCCGGCACCGTGGATGTGGCTGGGCTTCGATGTCGGCCTTGGGCCGTTCGCCGACCAGCCGCTGTCGCGCTGGCAGGAAGCCTTCGTGCCGATGCGCCTGGCCGATGCGCTGCGCCAGGCACGCAACAGCGATGGCCGTCCGCTGGTGCAGTCCGAACAGGAACTGCTACCGCATCGTATCGATGCGGAGCCGAAGGAATTCGCGCGCCGCTGGTGGCCGTGGCTGCTGCTCGGGCTGATCGTGGCCGGCGGCGTGCTGGCGCTGCGCAACCGCCCGCGCCTGCTGGCCGGGCTGGCCCTGCCGTTCTGGCTGCTGTGCGCCCTGTTTGGTGGCGTGCTGGTGTTCCTGTGGGGCTTCAGCATCCACTACGCCGCATGGGCCAACCGCAACCTGCTGTTGCTCTCGCCGCTGGCCGTGCTGCTGTTGCCGGGTGCAATCGCCCTGCTGCGTCGTCGCGTGCCGGGCCGCATGTTCAGGATCGTGCTGTGGCTGCTGGCGGTACAGGCGGTGGCCGCGCTGGTACTGCACTGGCTGAGCCTGCAGGCACAGTACAACGTGCAGTGGATCGTGCTGCTGCTGCCCGTCCACGTCGCGCTGGCATGGGTGCTGGGGCGTACTCCTCACTTGTCCAAAACACAGCCCTGACGCACGATGGCGGGCATGTCATTGCCCGCCTCTGCTGCCGCGCCCGCCTCGGCCAACCCCGCCTGCGTCATCAACTGCGTCCACTACGATGACGAGGGCAAACGCCACGACATCACCCTGGACGCCATCAGCGATGTCATTGCCAGTGGCAACGGCTTCGTCTGGGTCGGCCTGTACGACCCCAATGATGATGTGCTGTTGAAACTGCAGGAAGAGTTCTGCCTGCACGACCTGGCCATCGAGGATGCGCGCAACGCGCACCAGCGGCCCAAGGTCGAGACCTACGGCAATTCCATGTTCGTGGTGGTGACCACCGCGCAGATGGTCGACGAGCGCATCCAGTACGGCGAAACCCATGCCTTCCTCGGCCCGCGCTTCCTGGTGACGGTACGCCATGGCGCTTCGCTGTCCTATGCCCCGGTGCGTGCGCGGGTGGAACGCGAGCCGCAGCTGCTGAAGATGGGCCCGTCGTACTGCCTGTACGCGGTGACCGACTTCGTGGTCGACAACTACCTGCCCATCGTGCACCGCTTCCGCGACACCCTGGAGCTGCTGGAGAAGGACATCTTCGCCGACACCTACAAGCGCAGCACGGTGGTGCGGCTGTACGAGCTCAAGCGCGAACTGAACAAGATGCGGATGGCGGTGGCGCCGCTGCAGGATGTGCTGGCGCAGCTGCGCCGCTACCAGGGCGAGCTGATCCCCGACGAAGTGAAGCTGTACATCCGCGACGTCCACGACCACGCAGTACGCATCAGCGATGTGATCGACACCCTGCGTGAGATGCTGGGCACCGCGCTGAGCGTGAACCTGTCGCTGGTGACGCTGGCGCAGGGCGAGACGGTCAAGCGGCTGGGTGCATGGGCCGCGCTGCTGGCGGCGCCGACACTGATCACCAGCTGGTACGGCATGAACTTCAGCCACATGCCGGAGTTGAGCGAGCCGTGGTCGTACCCGCTGATGATCGTGGGCGTGGGCGGTGTGTGCGTGGGGCTGTACCGGTTGTTCAAGCGCGCGAAGTGGTTGTAGGGCGTATCGACCAACGGTCGATACCCACCGCGCAGGTAGGCCACGACCGTTGGCCGTGGCGCATGACCCGCCTTCTGTAGAGTCGAGCCATGCTCGACTTGCTATACGACGCATTCCGTAGAATCGAGCGAAGCGCAGTCGAGCATGGCTCGACTCTACAGAAGCAGCGGCATCAAGCCACGTAGACGGTCTTGATGTTCATGAACTCATGGATGCCGTGGTCGGCCAGCTCCCGGCCGAAACCGGACTGTTTGCTGCCGCCGAACGGCAACCGCGCGTCGCTCTTGACGATGGCGTTGACGAACGCTGCACCACACTCCATGCGCTGCGCGAAACGTTCGCCGCGCACTGGATCGCGCGTCCACACGCTGCCGCCCAGGCCGAAGCGGGTGTCGTTGGCCACGCGCAGTGCCTCGGCCTCATCCTTGACCCGGATCACTGCGGCCACCGGCCCGAACAGCTCCTCGTCATACGCCGGCATGCCCGGGCCGACCTGGTCGAGCACCGTGGCCGGATAGCCGGCATGGGTGCCGGCAATCGGCTCACCACCGATCAGCACCCGCGCGCCCTTGGCCACGCTGGCCTGCACCTGCTTGTGCAGTTCGTCACGCAGGTCGGCGCGAGCCATGGGCGCCAGCGTGGTACCGCGCTCATCGGGATCGCCGTACTGGCGCTCGCCCGCCGCCTGCACAAAGCGACGGGTGAATTCATCGGCCACCGCCTCGACCACGATGAAGCGCTTGGCCGCGATGCAGGTCTGCCCGCTGTTGTCGAAGCGCGACTTCACTGCCGCGGCCACGGTCTTGTCGAGGTCGGCATCGTCGAGCACCACGAAGGCATCGCTGCCACCCAGCTCCATCACCGACTTCTTCAGCTGGCTGCCGGCATTGGAGGCGATCGAGCGCCCTGCCCGCTCGCTGCCGGTCAGCGTCACCGCCTTCACCCGTGCGTCGCGCAGCACGTCGGCGGCCTGGTCGTTGTCGATGTGCAGCACGTCGAACACGCCATCAGGCAGGCCGCCGTCACGGCACACCGCCAGGATCAGGTCGGCGCACTGCGGCACGTTGCTGGCGTGCTTGAGCAGGGCCACGTTGCCAGCCATGAAGGCTGGCGCGAGGAAACGGAACACCTGCCAGATCGGGAAATTCCATGGCATCACCGCGAACACGCAGCCGATCGGCTCGTAGCGCACATAGCTGCGCTGTGCTTCGGTGTCGATCAGCTGCGGCTTGAGGTAATCAGCGGCGTGGTCGGCGTAGAACTCGCAGGTCGCCGCGCACTTGTCGACCTCGGCCAGCGCCTCCGCCTTGAGCTTGCCCATCTCGTGGGTCATCGCCTGCTGCAGATCATCGCGGCGCGCACGCAGTTGGCCAGCGATCTGCTTGAGGATCGCCCCCCGCTCCTGCAGCGAGCGCTCGGCCCAGCCGGGGAAGGCATCGGCAGCAGCCTGCAGGCGCTGCTCGATGTCGGCAGCACCCATCAGTTCATGGCGGTAGGTCACCTGGCCGGTGGCCGGGTCGACAATCTCGACGGTCATGGGGGATCTCCATCTGGAAGACCCCCATTGTGCGCCGCCGGCCGTGAGCCGGATGTTGCCGACGCTGTCGACAAACCGTGTGCTCAGCCGTTTTCCTGCCGCGCCAGCTGCAGGTCGCGCTGGCGCCGTTTCTCGGCGCGGGCGTTGATGTACCAGCCGATCACCGCGGCGATCGACACCGCCGACACCAGCAGGGTGGCCAGTGCGTTGATCTTCGGGCTGATGCCCATGCGCACCGAGGCGAACACCTTCATCGGCAGCGTGGTCGAGCCCGGCGTGGCGACGAAGCTGGCCACCACCACGTCATCCAGCGACAGAGTGAACGCCAGCAGCCAGCCCGCCACCAGCGCCGGTGCGATGATCGGCAGGGTGATGCGGCCGAACACAGTCAACCGGCTGGCGCCCAGGTCCATCGCCGCCTCTTCCAGCGACAGGTCCATTTCCTGCAGCCGCGAGGACACCACCACGGTGACGAAGCACAGGGTGAAGGTGACATGGGCGATCCAGATGGTGGTCAGGCCGCGCGCCGGGAAGCCGGGAATCGCGCCCATCGAGGCCAGCAGCGCCATCAACGAGAAGCCCAGGATCACATCCGGCATCACCAGCGGCGCGGTGACCAGCGCGCCGAACAGCGGCTTGCCACGGAAGCGCTTGAAGCGCGTCATCACCATCGCCGCCAGCGTGCCCAGCACGGTGGCGGTACAAGCGGTCCAGAACGCCACCACCAGGCTGGTCCACATCGCATCCATCAGCGCGCGGTCGGCGAACAGGTCGCTGTAGGCACGGGTGGAGAACCCGGCCCAGACCATCGCCAGCCGCGAGCTGTTGAACGAATAGAACATCAACAGCAGGATCGGCAGGTACAGGAAGGCGAAGCCGAGCAGCAGCACGCCCAGCCCCAGGCCCTTTGCGCTACGCGGACTCATGCCTGCTTCCCTTCCAGCAGGCGCTGCTGGGAACGGTTGAACAGCAGGATCGGCACCAGCAGCAACAGGATCATCGCCACCGCCATCGCCGAGGCGCCCGGCCAGTTGCGGTTGTTGAAGAACTCGTTCCACAGCTGGCGGCCCACCATCAGCGTCTCCGAGCCACCCAGCATTTCCGGGATCACGAATTCACCAATGGCCGGAATCATCACCAGCATGCAGCCGGCGATGATGCCGGCCTTGGACAGCGGCAGGGTGATGCGCAGGAACGCCTGCCACGGCTTGGCACCAAGGTCGTAGGCGGCTTCCAGCAGGCGGTGGTCATGCTTGACCAGATTGGCGTACAGCGGCAGCACCATGAACGGCAGGTAGCAGTAGACGATGCCGATATAGGCGGCGGTCGGGGTGTCGATCAGCTGCAGCTTGGGCAGGCCCATGCTGGTCATCAGCGATTGCAGGCCGGTGAACTGCAGGAACTGGTCGAGCAGGCCGTTGCGGTCCAGGATCGCCTTCCATGCATACACGCGGATCAGGAACGAGGTCCACGACGGCAGCACCACCAGCATCATTGCCACGTTGCGCGCGGCGGGCGACAGGCGGGCGATGGCATAGGCCATCGGGTAGCCGATCAGCAGGGTCAGGAAAGTAGAGATCGCCGCGATCTTGATCGAGCTCAGGAACGCCTGCGCATAGATCGAATCGCGGAACAGCGCCAGGTAGTTTTCCAGGTTCAGCTTCAGCGAGAAGCCGCCGTCGGCGTACTGCAGCAGCCAGGTGTACGGCGGCGAGCCGACCCGGCTGAGCGAGAAGCTGATCATCAGCACGATCAGGAACGGCACTGCGAAGAACAGCAGCAGCCACAGATACGGAATGCCGATCACCGTGGCACGCAGCCCCGGCAACCAGCGCTTCAGGCCGGCGACGCTCATGAGGTCAGCACCACGCCGTCGTTGTCGCGCCAGTGCACCCACACCTCGTCGCCCCAGGTGAGGCCATCACTGGCCCAGCGCTGCGAGTTGGCGAAGTTGGCCAGCACCTTGGCACCGCTGGGCAGGCGCACGTGGTACACCGAGTGGCTGCCGAAATAGGCAATGTCCTCGATCACGCCCTGTGCCTTGTTGGTGTGCCCTTCCGGCTCGTCCTTGCCGATCATCACCTTTTCCGGGCGAAGCGCGAACGCGACCGGCTGCCCTTCATAGCCGGTGATGCCATGGGCGATGTAGATCGGCGCCGGGAACAGCGGCGAGCGCACGGTCACGTACTCGGGAAGGTCCTCGTCGATCACCCCGTCGAACAGGTTGACCGAACCGATGAACTCGGCGACGAAGCGGTTGGCCGGCTGCTCGTAGACCTCGTCCGGCTTGCCGACCTGCTGGATCCAGCCGGCATCCATCACCGCGATGCGGGTGGCCATGGTCATCGCTTCTTCCTGATCGTGGGTGACCATCACGCAGGTCACACCCGACGATTCGATGATGCTGACCAGTTCCAGCTGCATCTGCGAGCGCAGTTTCTTGTCCAGCGCGCCCATCGGCTCGTCCAGCAACAGCAGCTTCGGCCCTTTGGCCAGCGACCGCGCCAGCGCCACGCGCTGCTGCTGGCCGCCGGACAGCTGATGCGGCTTGCGCTTGCCCAGGTGCCCCATCTGCACCAGGTCCAGCATCTCGCCGACGCGCTTGTTGATCGCGTCCTTACCCAGGCCATCCTGCTTCAGGCCGAAGGCGATGTTCTGCTCGACCGTCATGTGCGGGAACAGGGCGTAGGACTGGAACATCATGTTGACCGGCCGCTGGTACGGCGGCAGCGCGTCCAGGCGCTGGCCATCGAGGGTGATGCTGCCCTTGGTAGGCGTCTCAAAGCCGCCGAGGCAGCGCAGCAGGGTCGATTTGCCACTGCCGGAGCCACCGAGCAGGGCAAAGATCTCGCCCTTGCGCACGTCCAGGTTAACGTCGTCGACGGCGACGAAACCGTCGAATTCCTTGCGCAGGTCACGAATGGAGAGATAGCCGGGCGCACCGGTCGTGTCGACGACGGTGGCTACCGGCTGGGCTTCAACGGGCATGGGGGCTCCGGGAGCGGGCGGTGGACAGCGGCCGCCATTCTAACGGCCGGGGGGCCCAGGGGATATGACGGCGGCAGGCGGAAGCGGCCGCTGGCCAGCCCCGGGGGCCCTGGGAGTGTCGGTTTTCCCCCGCCATGGTGGCCTGTCCGCGCAAAGGCCCGGGCTCCCCTGGACGCCCCTGCGGTCGTCCCGGCCAGACACCACAGGCGACGCCTCGATCTGCAACGTTTTTCAGAACCGGATCTGTTGAAGGCCCGGGGCATTCCCCGCGCAATGGCCCGGATCAAGCCCCTGCATGGACCCATCCTGGTGACTTCCCCGGACCGCCCCTCCCCTTTCCCGCCCCGCATGCCGGGCTCCCTGCCTGCAACGCTGCCGCTGGTCATCATCGGCGCCGGCCAGGCCGGGCTGTCCCTCAGCGCGCTCCTGCAGGAAGCCGGCGTCGAGCATCGCGTGCTGGAGGCCGAAACCGTGGGCGCCAGCTGGCAGCGGCGCTGGGATTCGTTCCAGACCAACACCGCCAACGCGACGATGGCCCTGCACGGCCATGCCTATGCGGGTGACGACCCGGAAGGTTTCATGGGGGCCCCGGAGGTGATCCGGCGGCTGCGCGACTATGCCGACGAACGTTCGTTGCCGATCAGCGAAGGTTGTGCGGTTCAGCGGGTCACGCCCGAATCGGGCGGCTATGCCATCGAAACCAGCCACGGATTGATCCGCGCTGGGGCGGTTGTGGTCGCCACCGGCGAGTACCGGCGCGCGCGGATGCCCCGGGTCCCGTTCGCGCCCGCGCGGGGTCTGACGGTGCTGCACTCCGGCGACTACCGCAGCCCCCGCCAGCTGCCCGACGGCGGCGTGCTGGTCATCGGTGGCGGCCAGTCCGGCGCGCAGATCGCCCAGGACCTGCGCGACAGCGGTCGCAGCGTGCACTGGTCACTGGCCCAGCGGCATTCGCATACCCGCCGGCTGCGCGGCAAGGACTCGATGACCTGGTGGGACATGGCCGGGCGTATCCACCAGCATGTGAGTGAAGCGGCCGCCGTCCTGGCCGGAGAACCGGATGCGCTGCGCAAGGCCCGTACCGCCGAATTCCCGCTGATTTCCGGCAAGGGGCGTGCCGGCCTGGGCAGCTCGATCAGCCTGCTGGCGATGCACCGCGCAGGCATCAGGCTGCTGGGTCGGTTGCAGGGCTTCGATGGAAACGTCGCCCGCTTCGCCGATGTGCGCCCGCAGCTGCGCACCGCGATCGAGGCGACACGGACCGAATATGCCTATCTCGATTCGCTGGCCAGCGCGTACTACGCCACGCGGCCCGAACCGCGCACCGACGATGCCCGCTACATTCCCGACGAGGTCTATCTGCATTGGGAGCCGGACGCCGCCCCGCGTGAACTGGATCTGCGGACGGAAGGCATCCGTTCGGTGGTGCTGGCCACCGGCTTCGTCGCCGAATGGCCGTGGCTCGACGTGCAGGGCGTGCTGGACGCACATGGCTATCCGCTCGGCGAGTTCGGCGTTTCACCGCATCCGGGGCTGTTCTTCATCGGCATGCACAACCTGCAGCGGATGAGTTCGTCGTTCCTGTGCAACGGCGGTCGCGATGCACGTGACCTGTTGCCGGCGATCCTGCGGCACCTTGACCAGGGCGGCAGTACCGCGCCCGGCCAAGGATGAAGCAATCCGCCGGGCATGGCCCGGCGGCGCCAGACCGGCTTAACGGCCGGTCTTCACCTCGGTCCACAGCCGGGTGTAGAGCTTGTCGGTTTCCGGCGTATTGATCGAATAGGTGAACATCTTGTCGGCCACGTCGGCCGGCGGGTAGATGGTCGGGTCGGTACGGATCGCCTCATCCACCAGCGGGGTCGCGGTCGGCACCGGGTTGGCGTAGTGGATGAAGTTGGTGTTGGCCGCGGCAACCTTCGGCTGCAGCAGGTAATTGATGAAGGCGTACGCGGCTTCCGGATGCTTGGCGTCCTTCGGGATCGCCAGCATGTCGAACCACTGCGGGGCGCCTTCCTTCGGGATCGAGTAGGCCACGTGCACGCCATTGCTGGCTTCCTCGGCGCGGTCGCGGGCCTGGATGATGTCACCCGACCAGCCCACCACCAGGCAGGTGCCGCCATTGGCCAGCGAACCCACGTACTGCGAGGAGTGGAAATTCTGCACGTAAGGGCGGATCGACTTCAGCAGGTCGGCCGCCTTCTGCAGCTCGGCCGGGTCGCCGCTGTGCGGGTCCAGGCCCAGGTAATGCAGCGCGATCGGAATCATGTCCGCCGGCGTGTCCAGGATGGTCACGCCGCAGTCCTTCATCTTGCTGATGTTCTCCGGCTTGAACACCAGGTCCCAGCTGTTGGCGATGTCGGTGCTGCCGCCGAAGCGCTGCTTCAGCATCTCCACGTTGTAGCCGATGCCGGTGGTGCCGATCATGTACGGCACGCCGTACTGGTTGCCCGGGTCCTGGGTGGCGATGCGCTTCATCACCGCCGGATCGAGGTTGGCCAGGTTCGGGATCTTGCTCTTGTCCAGCGGCAGGAACACGCCGGCCTGGATCTGGCGACCGAAGAAGTTCAGGGTCGGCACCACCACGTCGTAGCCGCTGTTGCCGGCCAGCAGCTTGGTCTCGACCATCTCATCACTGTCGAACACATCGTAGGTCACCTTGATGCCGCTCTCCTTCTCGAAGGTCGGGATGGTGTCCTCGGCGATGTAATCGCTGTAGTTGTAGACGTTCAGGACCTGGCTGTCCTGCGCGCCGCCGTTGCCACCGCTGCAGGCGGCGAGCATGGCGGAGGCCAGGCCGAGCGTGAGGATACGCAGCTTCATCGGGTGCTCCAGAATGCGGGAAGGGGGGCCGGCGGGGCCGGCAACGGGTGCCAGCCTACCCCCCGGCGGCGGATTTTTCTATTCCAGATGCTCAGACGTTCAGCAGCAGGAACTCGCGCTCCCACGAACTGATGACACGGAAAAAGGTCTCGTATTCCTTGCGCTTGACCGAGATGTAGGCACGGCAGAAGCGCTCGCCCAGCAGGGCCTGCAGCTCGCTGCACTGCTCCAGCCCGTCCAGCGCTTCGCCCAGCGAGCGCGGCAGGTTGTAGCCCAGTTCCTTGGCGCTGCCGGTCACCGGCGCATCCGGTGCCAGCCGCTCGCGGATGCCCAGCAGGCCGCAGGCCAGGGTCGCCGCCATCGCCAGGTACGGGTTGGCATCGGACCCGGCGAAACGGCTTTCCACGCGCATGTTCTCCGGCGTGTCCAGCGGCACACGCAGCCCGCAGGTGCGGTTGTCATAGCCCCAGTGCACGTTGCTCGGCGAGACCTCGCCGAACACCAGCCGGCGATAGGAATTCACGTTCGGCGCAAAGAAGGCCATCGCCTGCGGCACGTACTTCTGCAGGCCGCCCAGGTAGTGGCCGAACACCGGGCTGAACTCGCCCTCGGCATGGGTCTCACCGGCGAACACATTGCTGCCATCGCTCACCCGCACCAGGCTCTGGTGGATGTGCATGGCGCTGCCCGGCTCGTTTTCCATCGGCTTGGCCAGGAACGTGGCATACACCCCGTGGCGCATCGCCGCTTCGCGCATGGTGCGCTTGAACAGGAATACCTGGTCGGCCAGGTCCATCGCATCGGCATGGGTGAAGTTGACCTCCAGCTGTGCCGCGCCGGATTCGTGGATCAGCGTGTCCACGTCCAGCTTCATCGCATCAGCGTAGTCGTACATCAGGTCGAGAATCGGGTCGAATTCGTTGACCGCATCGATCGAGTACGACTGCCGCGCGGTTTCCGGACGCCCGGAGCGGCCGGCCGGTGGCAGCAGCGGGAAGTCCGGGTCGGTGTTCTTCTGCACCAGGAAGAACTCCAGCTCCGGCGCCACCACCGGGCGCAGGCCCAGCTCGGCGTAGGCCGCCAGCACGCGGCGCAGCACGTTGCGCGGTGCCAGCTCGTGCGGCTCACCGCTCTTGGTGTAGCAATCGTGGATGACCTGCGCGGTGGCATCGGCCGCCCACGGCACCATGCGCACCGTGTCCGGATCGGGGCGCAGCATCATGTCCGAGTCCGACGGCGAGGTCAGGTCGTAGTAATCGTCAGGGAACTCGCCGGTGACGGTGGTGGCGAAGATGCCTTCGGGCAGCCGCGTGCCGTAGTCGTGCGAGAACTTGTCAGCCGGAATGATCTTGCCGCGCGCGTTGCCGGTGATGTCCGGCACCAGGCACTCGACCTCGGTGATGCGCCGCTCCTTCAGCCAACGCAGCAGACTGCTTTCCTGCGGTGCGGGGGGCGTAGCCGTCTTGCGCGGGCGCGTTCGGGAACTCATCGGGAATCCAGTCGGTTCTGTTGGTGCTGCCGGCAAGCTTGGCCGAACGCACGGAAAATAGCGTGATAGAACGGCGAATCCATGACACGCCACTCCGGGTGCCACTGTACGCCGAGCACGAAACCATGGTGCAGGCTGCGTGCCGCCTCGACCAGGCCATCATCGGCCACGGCTTCGACCTGGAGCCCCTGCGCCAGGCGGGCGATACCCTGCCCGTGTACCGAATTGACCTGCGTCCGGTCACTGCCGCTCCACCGCGCCAACCAGCCATCAGCGGCCAGGGTGACCGTGTGGGCCGGCCCGTACTGCACCTCCACCGGCGCCTGCGGGTCTTCGCGGTGGTCGGCCAGGCCCGGCACCGCATGCACCTGCGGATGCAGGCTGCCACCGAGCGCGACATTCACTTCCTGGAAGCCGCGGCAGATCGCCAGCACTGGCAGATCCAGCGCCAGCGCCTCGTGCAGCAACGCAAAGGCATTGGCATCGCGCGCCGGGTCGTGCGGATTGCCTGGCCAGCTGCGGCCGCCCTCATAGTGCTGCGGTTCGATGTTGCTGACCGCGCCGGTCAACAGCAGGCCATCGAGCCCCTGCAGCCATTCGCCAGCCGGCAAAGGAGGCCGCAGGCTCGGCAACACAACCGGGGTCACCTCGGCCGCCTCGGCCAGCGCGCGCACGTACTTCTCGCCGGCCACCGCAAAGCGGTGATGGCCGAGCACGGTGCTGTCGGTGGGCAGGCCCACCCAGGGCAGGCGGCGCATGGGAAAACTCCTTGGCGTGCCGACACGTTACCCGTCGCCCGGCGAACGCGGCAAGTCGTCGCCGTCACACCATGGCCGTCACGCATCGGCGAAACTAAGCGCGTGAACGCTGATCGCCCTCCCCCGCTCCGCCCGTCCGTACTGCGCCCGCAAGGCCTGCGATGAGCGCCGCCTTCCCGCCCAGCTGGTACGCCGCCAGCTTGCCCGAGCCGCCCGCACTTCCCTCGCTGCAGGGGAATGTGCAGGCCGATGTCGCAGTGCTTGGCGCGGGCTACACCGGCCTGACCGCAGCACTGGAACTGGCTACGCGTGGCCAGCGCGTGGTGGTGCTGGACGCGCAGCGGATCGGTTGGGGCGCGTCCGGTCGCAACGGTGGCCAGGCGCTGGTGGGCTATGGCTGCGAGGTGGGCGAGCTGGAGCGCCAGCTCGGCCGCGACGATGCGCGCCACCTGTTCGACTGGTCGCGTGACGCGGTGCAGGCGATGCGCACCCGCATCGATCGCCACGGCATCGACTGCCATTGGGTGGAAGGCCATGCCAGCGTCGCCATCCGCGAACGGCATGAGCGTGAACTACTGGCCAACTGCGAGCACCTGCAGCGCCACTACGACTACCCGATGCAATGGTGGAACCGTGATGCCCTGCGCGCGCAGCTGGACAGCCCACGCTACCGCGCCGCGATGTTCGACCCGCTCAGCGCGCACCTGCAACCGCTGGCGTATGCACGCGGGTTGGCCGATGCGGCGCGCGCCGCCGGCGTGGTGATCCACGAGAACTCCGCGGTGACCCGCGTGCAGCGGGGACCACAGCCTTCCCTGCATACCGCTCAGGGCAGCGTGCGCGCTGCGCATCTGGTGGTGGCCGGCAACGCCTGGCTGCAGGGCCTGCTGCCCGTGCTGGAGCGGCGGATCATGCCGGTCGGCACCTATATCGGCGCCAGCGAACCGCTGGGTGCTGAACGCGCCCGGGCGCTGATCGGCAACAACATGGCCGTGGCCGACACCGCATGGGCTCTGGACTACTTCCGCCTCAGCCACGACCACCGGCTGCTGTTCGGCGGCCGCGCCAGCTACTCGGCCCTGCCCCCACCCGGCCTGCGCGGGGTGATGCAGCGGCGCATGCACCAGGTGTTCCCGCAGCTGGCCGACGTGGCACTGGACCAGGTCTGGGGTGGTTATGTGGACATTACCCGCAACCGCGCCCCGCATTGGGGCCGGCTGGACGGCAACCTGTACTTCGCGCAGGGGTTCTCCGGCCATGGGGTGGCCGCCGCCGGGCTGGCCGGCGAGGTGATCGCCGCCGCCATTGCCGGCCAGAGCGAGCGTCTGGACGTGTTCCAGCGCCTGCGGCATGCGCCCTTCCCCGGTGGCCGGCTGCTGCGCACGCCGCTGCTGGTGGCGGCGATGTCCTGGTACAAATTGCGGGATGCGTTGTGGTGAAGCAGTGAGCTGACACGGAGAGATTCCGAAGAACCGGCAATTCCTGGTCCTCCACGGCATGTGAAGAGCACTCATCCAGGAGGGCGTGACGGAATTCTCATTTGATCGGCAGATCGCATCGGCAATTGCATTATCTATTTCATGCCGATACCGTCCCTCAGAACCGGGTCCCGCGGCGAATGGATACTGACAGGGAACGTACTAGAGGGAGATGTGCGATTGAACTGGTGGAATGAAGGCCTGCAGTTGAAGTTGCGTATCCGCCCGGCGGGGCTGGTCCTTGCGCTGTTGTACGCCATCGCATGCTGGGCGTCTCGCCAGTTGTCGCTCGACCAGTTCTACCTGCCCGCCGGCGTCCGCGTGGCTGCGGTGCTGTTGTTTCCCCCTCGATGGTGGCCGTATCTGCTGCTGGGCGAATACGCCTACTTTGCACAGATGCGCGTGCCAATGATCGAGAAGTATGGACTGGCCTGGATAGTGCTTGGTTCGGCACTGCTGATGCCTGCAGTGATGCTGATCGTGCATCTGCACCGGAAAATGATGGTGACCACGAAGAATGCGTGGCTGATTTCAGTCGCGGCGGCTTCGGCCATGGTCGTCACAGCGCTCAATCTGATGTTGGCGCACCTTCTGTGGCCGACACCGCCGGAGATGCCGGTGCTTGCCAGCATCGCGCGCTTGGTCGTTGGCGACTTCATCGGCATACTAACCCTTGCACCGCTTGCGTTGCTGTGGACACGCCGGACCGGCAACGCCCGTTGGACATCAGGTTTCGCCCCGCCTGCACTCGCTGCCCTGACGCTGATGGCGATGATTGGCCTGTATGCCGCACAGCTCCCCCTGGATGAAGCCAACGCCAAGACATCGATGCAGCTGCTGATGGCTCTGCCGGTCGTCGTGCTCACCTGTCTGTATGGCTGGCGAGGTGCGGCGATCGGAGTACCGTCGCTCAACCTGATCATTGGCCTGACCACCCCAAGCCCCTATACGGGTGCATTCGATCCAGCTGCGTTCGCGACCCAGCAGATCATGGCGGTCACCGGCGCTGCACTGCTGGTGTTAGGGTCGCGCATCACCCACTATTACCACCGTTCGCGATTGGGCGAAGTGGGTGAAAGAGATGCGCTCAAGCACGCGCGGAATTCACTGGTCGCAAGCGAGCTTGATCTCCGTGAGCGCGCGCGGCACCTGAGGAAGCTGGGGGACGGCATCGACACCTCGCTCGGCGAGGTAGTGAATTGGCTCAATGCGCATGGCCATCCCACGATAGCGAACAGTCTCCTGCATATGGCTTCGGTCCATTCGCGACAATTCCGCGAACAAACCAGCATGGTCTACCCCGCAGCATTGGAACATCTTGGGCTCTACGTCGCCCTACAGGCCGGCGGCGTACGCGAAACCTGGGACCTGAGCCATCGCGTGATGCGCCCTCGATTGCTCGGCGATCCCTGTCAGCTCAGTGTCGGCCTGCAGCTGGCCGCCTATCGCGCCCTCACCGATGCCGTTTCGCTGTTGATCAACAGTGAATCCGGCCAGATCAGCATCCGCGTGCGTTGCGGCAGGAGAGGAGGACGCCGCGGCATCCTGATGACGGTCGCACTGCTGGATTCATACCGCAGCCTGTCGCCGTCCACTGTCACCGCCACTGTCGAGCGCTTGGCTGGCCGAACGATCGCCTATGGCGGAACAGTGCAGTGCCATCGGAATCGGATACGAATGGCGATGGTGGAAACGGGGGACTCCGCCGCCATCGGCATTGCGTCGTTCAACGCTATGGATCACGTGACGACCTCCGGACAAGGAAACTCGCAGACCCAGATCTGATGGCCGGTGTCCGCCAAAAGGCCGGCCTTACCATAATCGCCCTCTGCCCGCGTTCATCGCGGCAAGCGCAGCGGCGCAGAAGATCCCGACGCCGCTGCGCACTTCTGCGCCTTTACGGTGTTTCAACCGACCAGATGACTTCGCCGCCACTACGATAACGCACCAGCGAAAAATCGCTGCCGCTGTAGATCTGCGAGCGGCTGGCGCCTGCCGGTATCTGGATCTTCTGCTGGGGCAGCGAAACCCTAGCCACATTGTTGCCTGCCGGCAGCACCCAGTAGGCCCCACCTGCGTTGCCGATGATCAACTGCACGTTTCCGAGGAGGTCGTTCACCTGCAAATAGGTGATGCCGTCACGCTGGAATCCATACAGCTGCCAGCTGGGATCCTGGCTGAGATTGACTGCAGCCGGACTGGCCTGCCCCAACCCAGCCGTAGCCAATGGCTTCCCATGAAAATCCGAGGGACCGCCCGCGATTGCCGGGGCAGCGGCAAGCATCAGAAATCCAGTGGCCGCACCAAAACATGAAAATCGCACAGTGACCTCCAGGTCGAAGTTGAAGTCGAGAACCTCCAGCTGATACTAACCGCTTCCCATCTGAGCAATAGGCTAAACGACGAGCACGGACGTTTTCGTCCTAAAGTTACACCCGAAACCGCCGCTATCCGTGCCGAGCCCTCCTTCGTGAGCCACCGCATCATGCCCGTCCTGCCGCAGGCCGCCGTCGATGGCGACCTGGCCGATCCGTTGCCACAGCGGATCCTGCTGGTCGAAAACTCCCGTGCGTTCACCGGCATGCTGCGCGAGGCCATCGAGCAGCGCCTGGAACTGCCGGTGGTGATCGCCTCCACCCTGGCCGAGGCCGATCGCCTGCTGAGCGAGGGTGGCGGCTGGTTCCTGGTGCTGACCGGGTTGGTGCTGGCCGACGGCGACCGCGATGCGGTGGTCGAGTTCTTCCTCAAGCGCGACCTGCCGACCGTGGTGGTCAGCGGCGTGTACGACGAGGACCTGCGCAAGCGCGTGCTGCAGCAGCAGATCATCGACTACGTACTGAAGAACACCCCCGGCAGCATCGACTACCTGGTGTGGCTGGTGCAGCGGCTGGAACGCAACCGCCGCATCGCGGCGCTGGTGGTGGACGATTCGCCGTCCGCGCGCGGCTATGCCGCCGCCCTGCTGCGCATGTACGGCCATGAGGTGCACGAAGCGGCCGATGGCAACGAGGGCCTGGCCGCGATCGAGGCGCATCCGGCGATCCGCCTGGCGGTGGTCGACCAGGAAATGCCCGGCATGCAGGGCGTGGAATTCACCCGCCGCCTGCGCACCCTGCGCTCGCGCGACAAGGTGGCGGTGATCGGTATCTCCGGCAACACCGACGCCTCGCTGATCCCGCGCTTCCTGAAGAACGGTGCCAACGACTTCCTGCGCAAGCCATTCTCGCGCGAGGAATTCTTCTGCCGGGTCTCGCAGAACGTGGACCAGCTGGAATTGATCGGCACCCTGCAGGATCTGGCCACCCGAGACTTCCTTACCGGTCTGCCCAACCGCCGCTGCTTCCTGGAACAGAGCCAGCGCCAGCTGCCACAGCTGCAGCTGCATGGCCAGTGCGTGGCGGTGGCGATGATCGACATCGACCACTTCAAGCACATCAACGACACCCACGGCCACGAGGCCGGCGACGATGCGCTGCGTGCGGTGGCCGGTGCGGTGGCCGCGCATGCACGCAGCCAGGACCTGATCGCACGCTTCGGTGGCGAGGAGTTCTGCCTGCTGGTGCCGGACATGGAACAGGACGAGGCACTGCAGTACTTCGAGGAACTGCGACAGCGCATCGCCGCACTGGAAGTGGACATTGGCACCGCGACGCTTCGCATGACGGTCAGCATCGGCCTGTGCTGCCTGCGCCCGCAGCGTGATGCGCTGCACCGGCTGATCTCCGAGGCCGACCGCCAGCTGTACCTGGCCAAGGCCGGTGGCCGCAACCGGGTCAGCTGCACCACGGTGGCCAGCCCGCTGCGCCCGCGCGAGCCGGCCCTGCCCTGACCGGCCCGCTTTGATCCAGATCAACGCCGCACCCGCGCGGCGGCTCTACAGTCGGCCCCGACATACGCATGAAGGGGAGCCGGGGATGGCACTACTGGTCTGGCAGGACGATCTGAACATCGGCATCGATGTGATCGACCAACAACACCGCCGCATCATCGAAATGCTCAACCACCTGCACGTGGCCCAGGCCAGCATGCAGCGTGCGGCGGTGGGTGAAGTGATCGACGAGGTGGTGGACTACACCATGTCGCACTTCGCGTTCGAAGAAGAGTTGATGGAAGAAGCGGGCTACCCGTTCTGTGCCGCGCACAAGCGCGTGCATGAGGTCTTCATCAAGCGGGTATCGGAATACCGCATGCGCTTCCAGGCCGGCGAGGACATCAGCGACGAACTGCGCACCATGCTCTCACGCTGGCTGTTCAATCACATACGCGGTGATGACCAGGCCTATGCCGAACAGGTCAAGGCGCACCTGAACCAGTTCGCCCGCGAGCACCAAGGGGGCGGTTGGCTGGGGCGTACGCTCAAGCGCTTCTTTGGTTGAGCCTCAGGGCGCGCCGGTGCAGTGCCACCAGCGCGCACAGGGTCGCCACCGCAGTCAGGCACAGGTAGTAACCCACCGCGACCAGGCCGAAGCGTTCGGCCAGCCAGGTGGCCAGGTACGGCGCCGGTGCCGCGCCAAGGATGCCGGCCAGGTTGAATGACAGCGACGCGCCGGTATAGCGCACCTCCACCGGGTAGATCTCGGCCAGGAAGGTGCCGCAGGGGCCGTAGGTCAGGCCCATCAGGAACAGGCCCAGGCACAGGAAGCCAGTGACCAGCCACGGGCTGTGCGGCTGGAACAGCGGCGCGAACAGCACACCGAAACCGACGATCAGTATGCTGGCGACGATCATCGTGCGTCGCGTGCCCCAACGGTCGCCATAGCGCGCCGACAGCGGGATACCCAGCGCGAAGAACAGCATGCCGGCCATCTGCATCAGCAGGAACTGCTCGCGGCTGTAGCCCAGCACCGCGGTGCCATGGCCGAGACTGAACACCGTCATCAGGTAGAACAGCACGAAGGTGGCGAACGCGCCCAGCGTGCCCAGCAGCATCGGTACCGGATGGTCACGCAGCACCGTCCACATCGGCAGCCGCACCGGCGCCTTGCGCTCCAGCGCCTTCTTGAAATCGGGCGTCTCGTGGATGTTCAGGCGCACCCACAGGCCGAGGCCGACCAGCAGTGCGCTGGCCACAAACGGGATACGCCAGCCCCACTGCAGGAAGTCGTCCTGGCTCAGGCAGCGGCCGAGCACCAGGAAAATGCCGGCCGACAGCAGGAAGCCGAGCGGCGCACCCAGCTGCGGGAACATGCCGTACCAGGCGCGCTTGCCCGGCGGTGCGTTCTCGGTGGCCAGCAGCACTGCCCCACCCCACTCGCCGCCCAACCCCAGGCCCTGGCCGAAGCGGCACAGCGCCAACAGCGCGGGGGCCCACAGGCCAATCTGCGCGTGGGTCGGCAGCAAACCGATCAGCACCGTGGACAGGCCCATGGTCAGCAGCGCGGCCACCAGCGTGGCCTTGCGGCCGATACGGTCACCGAAGTGGCCGAACACTGCCGAGCCCACCGGACGCGCGATGAACGCGACCGCGAACGTTGCCAGTGACTGCAGCAGCGCCGCCTGTTCGCTGCTGTCCGGGAAGAACAGGTGCGGGAACACCAGCACCGCGGCCGTGGCGTAGATGTAGAAATCGAAGAACTCGATGGTGGTGCCGATCAGGCTGGCCAGCAGGACTCGACTGGGGGAATTCACGGACGGCGCGGCAGCGGTGATCGTCGACATCGGCAACACGGGTAACGGCGGATCGCCCGATTCTGCCACGGGCCGGTGGCCGCACGGGGCGATGGTTTCAGCCGACACCGATGCCAACGGAATTTTTCGGGCCACCCGCTAGGCTGCGCCACCGGTCCCTGCATGGATGCTTTGCCGATGACTGCAGTCGCGCTGTCGTGGTCCGATTCGCCGAAGCTGCCGCGCATGGCGGCATGGCTGGTGGTGCTGCTGGTGCATGGGTTGATGGCAGTGTGGCTGCTGGGCAGCGGCAGGATCATGCTGCGCAGTAACGACGACGCAAGGATCTCGCTGCGCTGGCTGCCGCCGGAACCGCCGACGCTGGCGCCTCAACAGCCTACCCTGCGCTCCGCACAGGTGACGCGTCCGGCCGCTTCGGCGATGCCACGTCCTGCCCCGGCTGCCCAGACAGATTCCACCCTACCAGCCGCAGAGGAAACGGCCGTTGCGGCGCCGCTGACCCTGGGCCTCCCGGCGGGCAGCATCGACGGTGGCGACGGCATCAGCGCTGCGGGTGTCGCTCCGCGCCTTATTGGTCGCCGCGAGATACACCCGGCATTCGCGCCGCGCCGCAATTACTTCCGGATCCGCCGGCAGATGACGCCGGAGCAGATCGTGCATGGCGTAGCGCAACTGCTGGGTTTGTGGCCACCGGGGTACATTGTCGACCCCTGCGAGCTGGGCAAGCAGGACATGGAGTATTTCCAGAACGCCGTCGAAGAAGCCGACCGCGACATGCTGCGTGCGGCAGTGCTGCAGGTGAGTACCCGCTGCCGGTAGCTCGACAGCTGTCTGCCTTCTGTAGAGTCGAGCCATGCTCGACTGCTCTTCGCGAGAAGCAGCCGAGCATGGCTCGGCTCTACCGAAGAACGAAAAGTAGTCGAGCAAGGCTCGACTCTACAAAGAGCGAACAGCGGTCAAGCAGCCACGTCGTTACAACTGGATCCAGGTGGCCTTGATCTCGCTGTACTTATCGAAGGCGTGCAGCGATTTGTCCCGGCCGTTGCCGGACTGCTTGTAACCACCAAACGGTGCGGTCATGTCGCCGCCATCCCAGCCGTTCACCCATACGCTGCCGGCGCGCAGCTGGCGCGCAACCCGATGCGCGCGGCCCAGATCGCGTGTCCAGAGACCGGCGGCCAGTCCGTAGCGGCTGTCGTTGGCCAGGCGCACCGCTTCGGCCTCGTCGTCAAAGCCAAGCACCGCCAGCACCGGCCCGAACACTTCCTCGCGTGCCAAGGCCTGCTCCGGGCGCACCTGGTCGAACACCGTGGGCTGCACATAGCTGCCACCCGCCTCCACCTCGGCACGATGCCCCCCCAGCAGCAGGCGGGCACCTTCAGCTTCGGCGCGTGCGATATCCCGCATCACCTTGTCCAGATGCGCGGCGTCCACCAGCGCGCCCATCGGCGCGTCGGCGTCCAGCGGATGCTGCGGCTGCATGTGCTGGCCATAAGCAACCACCTGGTGCACGAAATCCTCACGGATCGAGCGCTGCACCAGCAAGCGCGACCCGGCGGTACAGACTTCGCCCTGGTTGAAGAAGATGCCCTGCGCCACGGCCTTGGCCGCCGCGTCCAGATCGGGAGCGTCGGCGAACACCACGTGCGGGCTCTTGCCGCCGCATTCCAGCCAGACCCGCTTGAGGTTGGATCGCCCGGAATACTCAAGCAACTTCGCGCCGGTGGCAGTGGAACCGGTGAACGCCAACACATCCACGTCCATGTGCAGGGCCAGCGGTTCGCCAACGCGCGCGCCATGGCCCGGCAGCACGTTCAGCACGCCCTCCGGCAGGCCCGCCTCGGCGGCCAGCGCCGCCAGCCGCAGCGCACTCAGCGGCGACCGCTCCGAAGGCTTGAGCACCACCGAGTTGCCCATCGCCAGCGCCGGCGCGATCTTCCAACAGGCCATCAGCAACGGGAAATTCCACGGCACGATGGCCGCCACCACGCCCGCGGCTTCGCGGGTGACCAGTCCGAGTTCGTGCGGGCCAGTCGGCGCGATCTCGCCATACAGCTTGTCCACCGCTTCGGCGGTCCAGGTCAGGCACCGCACCACGCCGGGCAGGTCGATACGGCGTGCGTCACGCACCGGCTTGCCCATGTCCAGGGTTTCCAGCAGCGCCAGCTCATCGGCGTGCTTCTCCACCAGCGCGGCCAGCGCCAGCAACACGCGCTTGCGATGCGCCGGGCTCGCCTGCGACCAGTGGCCCGCCTCGAAGCTGCGCCGCGCGGCCAGTACCGCGCGTTCGACATCCTGCGCGTCGCAGTCGGCAACCGCGCCCAGCACGCGACCATCGATCGGGCTGATGCAGTCGAAGCGGGCGCCGCTGGCGGCATCGACATAACGGCCATCGATGAAGGCCTGGCCCGGCATCGAGAGCTGAAGGGACAGCGCCTGCCAGTGGCTGCGGTCGGGGAAATCGGCCATGGGAAGCTCCAGCGGTCAACGAGCTTTGGTTATACCGGGACCGCCGCGACTCCACCGTGACGCGGCTGCGCTACATTCGTCGCATCGGACCCGATGGAGCTGGCATGAAGCGTCCCGAAAGCGACCTGCACGACCTGGCCACCCAGCGTCCCGAGTCACTGGACGCGTACTGGATGCCGTTCACCGCCAACCGCCAGTACAAGGCCGCGCCGCGCCTGCTGGTACGCGCCGAAGGCATGCACTACGAGGACGTCGACGGCCGCCAGATCCTCGACGGCACTGCCGGCCTGTGGTGCTGCAACGCCGGCCACGCCCGCCCACGCATCGTCGACGCCATCGTCGAGCAGGCACGTACCCTCGACTACTCGCCGGCCTTCCAGATGGGCTCGCCGCCGGCCTTCGCGCTGGCGCAGCGGCTGGCCGCACTGGCGCCTGCCCCGCTCAACCATGTGTTCTTCACCAGCTCCGGCTCCGAGGCGGTGGATACCGCGATGAAGATCGCGCTGGCCTATCACCGCCAACGTGGCGAGGGCCAGCGCACCCGCTTCATCAGCCGCGAGAAGGCTTACCACGGGGTCGGTTTCGGCGGCATGGCGCTGGGTGGGCTGCCCAACAACCGCAGGGCGTTCGGCCTGCAGCTGGGCGGCGTGGACTACCTGCGGCATACCCTGGACCTGCCGCGCAATGCGTTCAGCAAGGGCCTGCCACGCCAGGGCGCGGAGCTGGCCGACGACCTGGAACGGCTGATCGCGCTGCACGATGCCTCGACCATCGCGGCGGTGTTCGTCGAGCCCATTGCCGGTTCGGCCGGGGTGATCCTGCCCGCGCCCGGCTACCTCCAGCGCCTGCGCGAGCTGTGCGACCACCACGGCATCCTGCTGGTGTTCGACGAGGTCATCACCGGTTTCGGCCGGGTCGGCATGCCCTTCGCCGCGCAGCGCTTCGGGGTCACCCCGGACCTGCTGACCTTCGCCAAGGCGGTCAGCAACGGCGCGGTACCGCTGGGTGGCGTGCTGGCCAGCGACGCCGTGCATGCAACCCTGATGCAGGCACCGCCGCAGGCCATCGAGCTGTTCCATGGCTATACCCATTCCGGCCATCCGCTGGCCTGCGCCGCAGCGCTGGCCACGCTGGAGGTCTATGCCGAGGAGCGCCTGTTCGAGCGTGCCATCGAACTGGGCGAATATTGGCAGGAACGGCTGCACGCGCTGCAGGGCCTGCCCAACGTGATCGACATCCGCAACTTCGGGCTGGTCGGCGCGGTCGAGCTGGCGCCGCGCCGCGATGCCCCCGGCAGCCGTGGCTACGAGGTGTTCCGGCGCTGCTTCCAGGACGGCCGGCTGCTGGTGCGCTGTACCGGCGACATCATCGCGCTGTCGCCACCTCTGATCGTGGACAAGGCACAGATCGACCAGATCACCGGCACCCTGGGCGAGATGATCCGGGCCACCGCCTGAGCCCGGGCCGGCGGTGGCGAGCGGGTACAATGGGCGGTTCCGCTCCTGCTCGCTGCCGTGCCCATGGATATCGTCGTCAAAGAAGAACTCAAGGCCTACATCGACCCGCTGACCGCGGACGAACATGACGCGCTGGAGCGCAGCATCCTGGCCGAAGGCTGCCGCGATGCGCTGGTGCTGTGGGGTGATGTGCTGGTCGATGGCCACAACCGTTTCGGCATCTGCCAGAAGCATGGCCTGCCCTTCAATACCGTGCAGAACACCCGCTTCCAGAGCATGGAAGACGTGCACCTGTGGATGATCGAGCAGCACCTGGGCCGCCGCAGCGTGTCCGACTTCCAGCGCGGCGTGCTGGCGCTGCGCAAGCGCGACATCCTGGCCGCCCGCAAGCAGATCGAGCAGGCGCAGCTGCAGCGCGAGAGCGACGGCACCGCCGAAGCCATCGAGGACGCGGGTGAGGACAGCCCGCCGTGGGAACCGGCACCGAAGATCAGCCGCGCCGAGCTGGCCCGCGAGGCCAAGCTGAGCACCAGCCAGGTCGGCATGATCGAACGCATCCACGCCCAGGCCGCGGCCGAGGTGGTGGAAGCGGTGAAGGCCGGCGTGATCTCGATCAGCGCTGCTGCTGCCGTGGCCGACCTGCCGGAAGACGAGCAGCGCGCCGCTGCCGCCGGTGGCAAGGATGAGCTGAAGCAGGCCGCCAAGCGCGTGCGCGAGTCCAAGCGCAAGCCGCGTGCACCGAAGCCGGAAGCAGCCGAGATGGACTTCGAGGAAGCGGACGAAGAGCAGATCGCCAGCCGCGACGCCGAGGTGCTGTCGGCACTGGAGCAGCTGGGCGAGGATGCCCCGGCGCTGCGCCGCCGCGTGGTCGCGCTGACCCGCGAGAACGACACCCTGCGCGCGCAGCTGGCTGCGTTGCGCAAGCAGCTCGAAGCGCTCTGAACCAACGGGTAGTGCCGGCCGCGGGCCGGCCACCCCCAGGGCGTGACGGGGGGGTTTGGGATGGCCGGCCGCCGCCCGCCCAACCCGAATCACATTACCAGCCCGGTAGGC